>NZ_KQ089929.1:0-172189 GCF_001037675.1 Enterobacter sp. MGH119
TCATCTTCGGGGGTAGAGCACTGTTTCGGCTAGGGGGCCATCCCGGCTTACCAACCCGATGCAAACTACGAATACCGAAGAATGTTATCACGGGAGACACACGGCGGGTGCTAACGTCCGTCGTGAAGAGGGAAACAACCCAGACCGCCAGCTAAGGTCCCAAAGTCATGGTTAAGTGGGAAACGATGTGGGAAGGCACAGACAGCCAGGATGTTGGCTTAGAAGCAGCCATCATTTAAAGAAAGCGTAATAGCTCACTGGTCGAGTCGGCCTGCGCGGAAGATGTAACGGGGCTAAACCATGCACCGAAGCTGCGGCAGCGACACTTATGTGTTGTTGGGTAGGGGAGCGTTCTGTAAGCCGTTGAAGGTGTGCTGTGAGGCATGCTGGAGGTATCAGAAGTGCGAATGCTGACATAAGTAACGATAAAGCGGGTGAAAAGCCCGCTCGCCGGAAGACCAAGGGTTCCTGTCCAACGTTAATCGGGGCAGGGTGAGTCGACCCCTAAGGCGAGGCCGAAAGGCGTAGTCGATGGGAAACAGGTTAATATTCCTGTACTTGGTGTTACTGCGAAGGGGGGACGGAGAAGGCTATGTCAGCCGGGCGACGGTTGTCCCGGTTTAAGCATGTAGGCGGAGGTTCCAGGTAAATCCGGTACCTTGTTAACGCTGAGGTGTGATGACGAGGCACTACGGTGCTGAAGTGATAAATGCCCTGCTTCCAGGAAAAGCCTCTAAGCATCAGGTAACACGAAATCGTACCCCAAACCGACACAGGTGGTCAGGTAGAGAATACCAAGGCGCTTGAGAGAACTCGGGTGAAGGAACTAGGCAAAATGGTGCCGTAACTTCGGGAGAAGGCACGCTGATATGTAGGTGAAGCCCCTGCGGGCGGAGCTGAAATCAGTCGAAGATACCAGCTGGCTGCAACTGTTTATTAAAAACACAGCACTGTGCAAACACGAAAGTGGACGTATACGGTGTGACGCCTGCCCGGTGCCGGAAGGTTAATTGATGGGGTTAGCGGCAACGCGAAGCTCTTGATCGAAGCCCCGGTAAACGGCGGCCGTAACTATAACGGTCCTAAGGTAGCGAAATTCCTTGTCGGGTAAGTTCCGACCTGCACGAATGGCGTAATGATGGCCAGGCTGTCTCCACCCGAGACTCAGTGAAATTGAACTCGCTGTGAAGATGCAGTGTACCCGCGGCAAGACGGAAAGACCCCGTGAACCTTTACTATAGCTTGACACTGAACACTGGTCCTTGATGTGTAGGATAGGTGGGAGGCTTTGAAGCGTGGACGCCAGTCTGCGTGGAGCCGTCCTTGAAATACCACCCTTTAATGGCTGGTGTTCTAACGTAGACCCGTGATCCGGGTTGCGGACAGTGTCTGGTGGGTAGTTTGACTGGGGCGGTCTCCTCCCAAAGAGTAACGGAGGAGCACGAAGGTTGGCTAATCCTGGTCGGACATCAGGAGGTTAGTGCAATGGCATAAGCCAGCTTGACTGCGAGCGTGACGGCGCGAGCAGGTGCGAAAGCAGGTCATAGTGATCCGGTGGTTCTGAATGGAAGGGCCATCGCTCAACGGATAAAAGGTACTCCGGGGATAACAGGCTGATACCGCCCAAGAGTTCATATCGACGGCGGTGTTTGGCACCTCGATGTCGGCTCATCACATCCTGGGGCTGAAGTAGGTCCCAAGGGTATGGCTGTTCGCCATTTAAAGTGGTACGCGAGCTGGGTTTAGAACGTCGTGAGACAGTTCGGTCCCTATCTGCCGTGGGCGCTGGAGAATTGAGGGGGGCTGCTCCTAGTACGAGAGGACCGGAGTGGACGCATCACTGGTGTTCGGGTTGTCATGCCAATGGCACTGCCCGGTAGCTAAATGCGGAAGAGATAAGTGCTGAAAGCATCTAAGCACGAAACTTGCCCCGAGATGAGTTCTCCCTGAGACCTTGAGTCTCCTGAAGGAACGTTGAAGACGACGACGTTGATAGGTCGGGTGTGTAAGCGCAGCGATGCGTTGAGCTAACCGATACTAATGAACCGTGAGGCTTAACCTTACAACGCCGAAGGTGTTTTGGCGAAGAGACAGACACGATTTTCAGCCTGATACAGATTAAACAGAATTTGCCTGGCGGCTTTAGCGCGGTGGTCCCACCTGACCCCATGCCGAACTCAGAAGTGAAACGCCGTAGCGCCGATGGTAGTGTGGGGTCTCCCCATGTGAGAGTAGGGAACTGCCAGGCATCAAACAAGAAAAACCCCGTACCGTAAGGTACGGGGTTTTTTGCTTTGGGCGCGGAAAACATGCCGGATGGCGGCTTCCCCTTATCCGGCCTACAATTGTTAAAACAATTTTAACAATGGTGCCGCTTTGACTCGTCCCTTTGATTATCAACAAGATTTTGCCAATATTAATTTTCGCGAACATCCCGAACGGTATCAGGTGGGCCGGGGTGAGCAGGGCGTATTGATGGTCGAGCCTTATAAAAGCGAAATCCTTCCACACTGGCGTTATAGAAATGCTGAAGTCGCAGCGCGTTCGGCAGAAGAGATCTACGCCCTCTTTGAAGAGTACCGCAGGAATAACGATTTTGTAGGTATGGATATGGCGCGTAAATTCATACAGATGGGATACACCCGTGCCCGGCGATACGCCAATCATAAAGGCGGAAAAAAGTATGATGAGAAGCGCCAGGTCAAACCCCTCGATCACGATCCAGTAAAAGCAGAGGCCGCTGCGGTATTCAAAACGTGGTGGGATAAAATTCGTGCCGATGAAGATTATTTGCAGCGAAAAAAGGCTCACCAGCAAGCGTGGGGATAATTACTACGTCCGCTAATAATTCGATACCTGATCGAGTTCACAAAATCCAATGAAACATATTGGAAACATTTTATTTACCTAACGATTCGTTTTAAATCCGGTTTTACTGTTTGTGGGCAATGGCCCGCAATGTGAGACAGGGGATTTTAAAATGACAGAAACCGTAGCCAGTGCAGATACGGATAACACAAATTTAGCAGGCAAGGATACTCGCCGTCGGGTTTGGGCAATTGTTGGAGCCTCATCGGGGAACCTTGTAGAGTGGTTTGATTTTTACGTCTATTCATTCTGTTCACTCTACTTTGCGCATATCTTTTTCCCATCAGGGAACACCACAACGCAGCTTCTGCAAACCGCAGGCGTTTTTGCCGCCGGGTTCCTGATGCGTCCCATTGGCGGATGGCTGTTCGGCAGGATCGCGGACAGGAAAGGGCGCAAGACATCCATGCTCATCTCCGTATGCATGATGTGCGTCGGCTCGCTGGTGATTGCCTGCCTTCCCGGATATGACACTATCGGAACATGGGCACCGGCGTTGCTGTTGCTGGCACGTCTGTTCCAGGGGCTGTCAGTGGGTGGCGAATACGGCACCAGCGCGACATACATGAGCGAAGTGGCTGTTGAAGGGCGCAAAGGTTTCTATGCATCATTCCAGTATGTAACCCTCATTGGCGGACAGCTACTGGCGTTACTGGTTGTGGTGATCCTTCAACAAATCCTTAGCGATGAAGATTTACGCGCCTGGGGCTGGCGCATACCGTTTGCCCTGGGGGCCGCCCTGGCGGTTGTGGCGCTGTGGTTACGCCGTCAGCTTGATGAAACCTCCCAACAGGAGGTCAGGGCGCTGAAAGAAGCCGGTTCGATGAAAGGGCTGTGGCGTAACCGCAAAGCATTTTTGATGGTACTAGGCTTTACCGCCGCAGGCTCGCTAAGCTTCTATACCTTCACCACCTATATGCAAAAATATCTGGTCAACACGACGGGCATGCATGCTAACGTTGCGAGTGTCGTCATGACGGTGGCGTTACTGGTCTTTATGCTCATCCAGCCGATTGTTGGCGCGCTGTCGGACAAAATAGGTCGCCGCACCTCCATGCTGATCTTTGGTGGCATGCTCACCCTGGGGACTGTTCCGCTTTTGACGGCGCTACAGCATACAACCTCTCCGTATGCCGCTTTCGCTTTGATTATGGTGGCACTTATTATTATTAGTTTTTACACGGCAATCAGTGGCATTTTGAAAGCGGAAATGTTTCCCGCACAGGTGAGGGCGCTGGGCGTAGGCCTCTCTTATGCGGTCGCTAACGCCCTGTTTGGCGGATCAGCAGAATATGTCGCGCTATCCCTAAAGTCATGGGGCAGTGAAACGACCTTCTTCTGGTATGTCACCATCATGGGGGCGCTGGCGTTTATTGTCTCCCTGATGCTGCATCGTAAAGGAAAAGGGATCCGCCTTTAATAATGCGCCATCTGCCAGACGGCGTAGCCGGTTGTTGCCCCGGCTACGTCCCAGGCAAAATCTTTCCAGCTCCAGCCGCTTCCCGAGGGGCGGCTATCCCAAAGTTCTTTTGATGCCCCCAGGCTGATGGAGAACATCAGGCCCATTGTGGCACTTCGATCCCGGCTATACCCCTGGTGCAGCGCATACTCATTACCCGCAGCGGACAACATTGCAGACGCCAGAAAGTGTTGAGCTTTATCCTGACCCGACCAGTTATCATTAGCCATATGGCTGCAACCGGTCAGGAAAAGAGGGATTATCAGGAAAGGCGTACGCATTAACAGACTCCATAAAAAAAGCCCCGTCGATGACAGGGCCCGTGTTTACAGAATGCGGCTGATGAGGCGGTCGATACGGATTCGACGTAGACGGCGAATCAGCTTGCGAACTTTCACCGGATAATCAGCGATGCTTTGCAGATCGCGATAATGACGAACCACGGTGGTATGCGTGCGTATAAGCTCCAGCTCACGATCGCGTTTCGCGGCTAACGCATGCTGAGGATCATGAATAAGGATGGCGTTTTCCAGATCCAGACGCCAGGCGCGTGGGTTCAGGTTATTACCGGTCAGCAGCATCCACTCGTCATCCACCCACATCCCTTTGAGGTGATAGCTGTTGTCTTCATCTTTCCAGAGACGCACAACCAGCTGGTCCGTGTTCACATAGTACTGTAAACGGCTCAGGAAGCGGCGCAGGTTAATCTCATAGAGATAAGGCAGTGCGCCGATGATCTTGAAAGGCTGATCCTCCGGAATGAAAAAGTCATTTGCCGTTTTATCCCCGACAATGATTTCCACCTTTTTACCATCACGCAGCAGCTGAATGATATTACGCACCAGAACGGCGGGAAGGTTAAAGTAAGGGGTGCAGATGGTGAGCTTATGTTCAGCGCACGGCATCAAATGAAAGATGGTCTTGTTCAGCAGGCTGGATTTCCCCAGGCCTACCAGGGGCGTAACGGACAGTTCTTCATTACTGGCATCACCCTGAAAACGATAAACCGCATCGCGCAGTTCCTGGCGGAAGGAGCGAACGTCGTTTTTGATTTCCGGGCTTTTCGGACGATGAGGATCGTCAAGACGGTGCACACCCCGACCATGAACCAGGTTTTTATCAACCCAGTTGAACATGATGTCAGCCATCTGCGGATTGCGGATCAGATGGTAGCGATCGTAGCGGTATTTACCGAGCTGATGGAGATACACATCATTCAGGCTGGCGCCGCTATAAAGGACGCTGTCATCAATGATAAATCCTTTAAAATGAAGAACGCCAAGCGCTTCACGGGTATTCACCGGTACGCCATACACCGGGATATCAATACCCGGATTTTCCTGGGCCGTGCGGCAATACCAGTCAGCATTGGTATTCGAGGCAGCCGCACCAATACGGCCACGCTGAGCACGGTGCCAGTCAACCAGCACGCGAACATCCAGTTCCGGACGCTGACGTTTCGCTTCATAGAGCGCGTTCAGGATCGCACGCCCACCTTCATCTTGTTCAAGATAGAGCGCCACAATGCAAATACGTCGCGTAGCGCTGGCAATCTTTTCAAGAAGCGTCTCCCGGAAATGAGCGGGAGCATAAAAGAACTCTACATCATCAACTGACTGAGAAATCTTCGGTAGTTGAGCAAGGTGTTGTTGATGTTTATTACGCTTAAATTTTGACAACATCACAGTGCGTTTCTTCTCTGTTCATTGAAGGGTTGTCTGTACCAGGCAAACAACATAAGCGGACAATGATACCCCAGTGCCGGTAAAAGTGGGTAACATTTCCAGCAGCTTACTCTTGTTTATCCGTCGAAGTCAGGCTGAGGGACAGAGAGACAATGCCTTCATCCAGCTGGATATCAACGTCAAAACCGAGCTTCCGCGCCAGGGTCACCATACCCCGATTGTTTGGCATAGTAATGCCATTCAGGCGTGACAATCCGTGAGCGCGCGTATAACCAATAAGTTTTTCGAGCAGCCGTCTGCCCAACCCCAAACCCTTAAGATCGGAACGCACCAGTACGGCAAACTCCGCATCCACGTTATCCGGGTCGGAAATAGCGCGCGTCACGCCGAGGATCTCCTCTCCCGCTCCGGAACGGCGGACCGCCACAATCGCCATTTCTCGATCGTAGTCGATCTGGGTCATATTGGCTAAATCGTCGTGGGTAAATTCATTGATTTCGCTGAAATAGCGATAGTACAAATCTTCCTTCGTCACCTGCGATATGAACGCCCGCAGCAGCGGCTCGTCTTCCGGCAGGATAGGGCGAAACAGCGCCCGCTCCCCATTTTTCATCTCCACCCACTCTTCCAGATGAAGAGGATAAGGACGAATGGCGAGACGGCTTTCCGGGTCACCGATATAGGGCGCAATATCCAGCGTCACGTCCAGGGCGGTAAATTCATTTCCGGAGGCAAGAAGGGGGTGAATATCCAGGCGCTGGATCTCCGCACAGTCAACAATGAGGTTGGAGACCTTCACCAGAAACTGGCTTAACCCGGCGATATCAAGCGGCCGCAGAGCGCTTCTCCCGCGGATTTTTTTGCTTTTGATGGCCTGAATAATTAAATAACGCGCCAGGTTCATGTTCAGAGGGGGAAGCGCGACAACCGCCTGTTCTTCTGGCCGCCACTCAACGCCGCCTTCACCCAGCATAATGAGCGGACCAAAAACCGGATCGTGTTCGACAACCACGCGCAGCTCCTGCGCACCTGCACGGTTGGCCATGCTCTGCACCAGCAGGCCGTGGATCCTGGCCTGTGGCCACGTCATTTTTACGCGATCGATAATGGCATCCGCGGCCTGTTGTACTTCTGTCGCGGTGCGCAGATACAGCATGACGCCCTGCACATCCGATTTGTGCGGAATATCGGGAGAGCGCAGCTTCAGCGCGACCGGATAACCAATCTGCTCAGCAATATGTACCGCCTCAGCGCTGTCGCCGGCAATCCAGGTGGGCAGGGTTTGCATTCCATAACTGCCAAGAATGGGTTGTACCTCATGTGTATCAAGAGAAGTGGCGCCCTCTTCGATGGCCTGCTGCAAAAGCCTGTGCACATCCACCGAATTTGCGGTGAGATTGCCCGGCAGGGCAGGCGTTTCACGCAGCTGCTTCTGGTTGCGGCGGTATTCAACCATATGCATAAACGCGGTAATGGTGCCCTCTGGGGTACGGTAGGTTGGCAACCCGGCTTCACTAAACAGACGCCGTGCCTCCTGCGAGGAGAATTCGCCGCACCAGTTGGTCAGCAGGGTAACGTATTTACCGCGGGGATGGTTTCGGACCGCCTCAATCAGCGCACGCGCACTTTCGCTGCCTGGCGCAACCGCGCTGGGCGAATGGATAATCATCAGCGCATCAAAGTCCTGGCTATCCAGCAAAATCGTGATCGCCTTAATGTAACGATCGCTGCTGGCATCATCGCGCAAATCGAGGGGATTATCGGGAACAACGCTTCCCGGTAACGCATCCCGCAGGCGCTGGAGCGTCTCTTCACCCAGCGTGGCCAGCTTGCCGTTGCGTAGCCAGAGCTCGTCCAGCGCCAGGGCGGCGGGAGCTGCACCGTTGCTGACAATCATCAGCTTTTCACCGCGCAGGGGGCGCATGTGGCTTAACGTTTCGACGGCGGAAAAAAGCTCGTGCGTATCCTGTACCCGCAGTAAACCGGCGCGCTGGATCGCTGCATCCCATGCGGGATCCATCCCGGAACGGGAATGTAGCAGGCGCTGAGCCGCGGGGCTGCGTCCGCTTTTGATGACCAGAATCGGTTTATTACGTGATGCGCTACGCGACGCCGACACAAAACGACGGGCGTCGCTCAGGTGTTCAAGGTAGAGCAGGATAGCGCTGGTTTTGCTGTCACGCGCCAGGAAATCCAACAGCTCATCGACGTCAATGTCCAGGCTGTCGCCGAGGGCAATGAAATAGGAAAAGCCCATCTCACGCTGCTGCGCCCAGTCGAGGATGGTATTGGATACCGCAGCCGACTGCGAAATAAAGGCCAGTTTGCCTTTACGGATCGGAACCGGGGAAAAACTGGCATTCAGCCCTTGCCAGGGCGCAAGCAGACCGAGGCTATTTGGACCAAGAATGCGCATCTGGTAGCGGCTGGCGCAGGCCAGCAGTTCGGGCTGCTGTTCAGGAGGCGAGGAAAGAATAATGCAGGTTTTACAGCCTTTCTGACCGAGCGACTCAAGCAATTCGAGGTTTCGTTTCGCATGCGTACAGAGCACGGCGAGGTCGGGAACAAACGGTAAACTTTGCACGTCCGGCCACGCCAGCACCCCCTGTACCGCCTTATAAGCGGGCGTAACGGGCATGACCGGGCCGTTAAATCCGCCAGCCAGCAGATTGCGCATCATCAGATACCCTGCGCGGTCCGGTTTCATCGAGGCGCCAATAACGGCAATGGATTTCGGACGGAGTAGCGCTTCTAACCCTCTCTGGCTCATGCAGGCCTCCTGTGAATGCAAGCGACCTGATGATTTTAAACGCTTTCTGCCTCAGTTGCTGTGACACTACCCTTATGAACGGTTTTTCCCGCAAGATAACGTTCGCGGAAGCAGGAGAAGTGACTGCCCAGCGCGCCGGCCGCCTGGGTATCGCCCGCCAGATCCAGTAGCGCTATGGCGACTTCAGCGGTGCAATATTGACCGTCGGCATGCGCTTCACGCAAGCGATAGGCCGAAACACGCGACAGATCGACGGAAATCACCGGCAGCGCATCAAGATAAGGGCTTTTGCGAAACATCTTTCTTGCTTCGGTCCAGGTGCCGTCGAGCATAATAAACAGCGGCGGCTTACCGGATGGTGGCGCCGTAAGTACCTGACGTTGTTCGCCTGCATATGATGCCGGGAAAACGACCATGGGCTGATAGTCCGGGCTTGCCACCAGGTCGAGCAGAGCCTGAGGTGGCTCAGTGCGCGACCACTGAAACGCTGCGGTGTTGGGTAGAATATCGGCGATCAAACGCCCTGTGTTGCTGGGCTTCATCGGTTCGGTATCGAACATGACCAGACAAAAGCGGCTTTTCGCCTCGCTCGGCGCAAGCGTTTCGCACAGACACACTTTCAGCGGTAAAAGGCAGCGCTGGCAGCGGCGAATACGATTGCCTCGGGCCAGAAAAGGGCGGGTGGCGCGCGCAAGGCGCTCGGCGCGTAATTGAAGTACAGCGTTATCAGTCATGGGCGAAAAGGCAGGAAAAACCCCATTTTCGCAGAGGAGAGAACGGGGCACAAGATATGCCCCGCGAATGTTACAGGGATTCGTTTAACCAGCTGTCGAAAGGCGCTTTTGGTACTGCACCATTGAGCATGTCGATCACTTCACCATTTTTGAAAATCATAATGGTTGGAATGCTGCGAATGCGAAAACGGGCGCTGAGTTCACGTTCCGCTTCGGTATTCACTTTGACAAAACGCATTTTCCCGCTGCGCTCTTCAGCTACGTCTTCGAAGATGGGCGCAAAGTTACGGCAGGGGCCGCACCACGGTGCCCAGAAATCGACCACAACAGGCAGATCGTCCTTGAGGAGTTTGTCCAGCGTAGCACCCGTCGCGTTAATGACATCGCCATCAAATAATTCGTGGCCACAACGCCCGCATTTCGCACCGTCATCCATCCGATCGTCCGGAATGCGGTTTAAAGCCTGACAGTTGGCACATACGGTATTCATAACTAACCTCTGATAGAGCCGTGGAACAACGGCAGAACGCCGATAATGTTTCTGATATGTTACATATTATCAGTGAGCCTGTATGAAACGACAACGCGTTTTATTCAATGGGAACAATAGTCACAGGCTTTTGTACGAAATTATGGCTATGAGCTTGCACATCGGGTAATCTGCGCGCTTCGCGCAGCGCTGGTGGAGAAAAGCATGAACGACGAAATGAAAAACAAAAGCGGCAAGGTCAAAGTGATGTATGTCCGCAGTGATGATGACTCTGATAAACGCACCCAAAATCCGCGTACCGGAAAAGGTGGCGGGCGTCCGGCGTCTTCTCGTGCAGACGGTGGCCGTCGCCCCGCCCGCGATGACAGAAATAACCGCGGCGATGACCGCAAACGTGATGACCGTAAGCGTGACGATCGCAAACGCGATGATTTTGTCCGCGACGGTGGATCGCCATGGCGTACCGTTTCTCGCGCGCCCGGTGAAGAGACGACCGAAAAAGCCGATCACGGCGGTATCAGCGGAAAAAGCTTTATCGATCCGGAAGTGCTGCGTCGTCAGCGTGCGGAAGAGACCCGTGTCTACGGTGAGAACGCCTGTCAGGCCCTGTTCCAGAGCCGCCCGGAGTGTATCGTTCGTGCATGGTTTATCCAGAGCGTGACCCCGCGCTTTAAAGAAGCGCTGCGCTGGATGGCGGCGAACCGCAAAGCCTACCACGTGGTTGACGATGCCGAGCTGACAAAAGCGTCCGGTACAGAACACCACGGCGGCGTCTGCTTCCTGATCAAAAAACGTAACGGCACTACCGTGCAGCAGTGGGTTAGCCAGGCGGATGCCGATGACTGCGTACTGGCGCTGGAAGATGTGGGTAACCCGCATAACCTGGGCGCTATGATGCGTAGCTGCGCGCACTTTGGCGTGAAAGGCGTTCTGTTGCAGGATGCCGCGCTGCTGGAATCCGGTGCGGCGATTCGTACCGCGGAAGGTGGTGCAGAGCACGTTCAGCCGATCACCGGCGACAGCGTGCTGGAAGCCCTGGAGCAATTCCGTAAAGCGGGCTACACCATTGTCACCACCTCAAGCCGTGCCGCTACGCCGTTGTTTAAAGCGACGTTGCCGCGCAAAATGGTGCTGGTGTTAGGTCAGGAGCGCGATGGTCTGTCTGATGCGGCACTCTCCAGCGCTGACCTGAGCGTCTCTATCGACGGCACTGGCAACGTTGAAAGCCTGAACGTATCCGTTGCGACCGGCGTGCTGCTGGCGGAATGGTGGCGTCAGAACAAGGCATAAGCCTTTTATGTGCCGGGCCTGACCCGGCACATTCAAACCCTACTCGCTCTCTGCCGGTAACACAGGCATCCAGTCAATCGGCTTTTCGCCACGCTTTTCCAGCCACTCATTCGTCAGAACAAAATGATTACTGCCAAAGAAACCACGATGCGCAGACAGCGGCGACGGGTGCGGCGCCTTCAGCACGTGATGACGCTGACGATCGATAATCGCCCCTTTCTTTTGGGCATGCGAACCCCAGAGTAAAAACACGACGCCTTCACGATGCTCATTGATCAGGCTGATAACCTTATCGGTAAAGGTTTCCCATCCCAGACTGGCGTGGGAGTGTGCCTGACCCGCCCGGACAGTTAATACGGTATTCAGCAACAGCACGCCCTGGCGCGCCCAGCTTTCCAGATAACCGTGATTAGGGCGGGTGAAACCCGGAATCGTTCCTTCCAGCTCTTTATACATATTCAACAGAGAAGGGGGGATGGCCACGCCCGGACGTACGGAAAATGCCAGTCCGTGAGCCTGCCCGGGGCCGTGGTATGGATCCTGCCCCAGGATAACCACCTTTACATCGCTCAGTTCGGTGTAGCGGAAGGCGTTAAACACATCTTTCTGCGGCGGATAAATTGTCTGGCCGGCCTGCCGTTCAGCCGCAACGGTACTGAGGGTATTTATAAAATAGGGCTGCTGCTTCTCTTCAGCCAGCACGTCATGCCAGGTTAAAGGTGTTGTCATCTCGCTCTCCTGCGAATCTCATTCTGTGTCTAGCTTACCTGTTAAACCCCAACGAGCAAAATTACCCGCGGAAAAGCAGGCTAAGTGACTCAATTTATGTTGAAAACCAGGCAGGATAAGTTGAATTGGTAAACCTTTAAAATTGATCTAAAACAAAAAATACAGACCACACTCTTTGTGTGGTTGGTGGTTTTGTTGATTTAAATCAATAAATCACCCGGGACTGAATGTTATATATACACACAACAAACAATGGTTTTACCAATTGGCCGCAAAAGGCCAGCATCAGTTAATGTAGCCTAAGGGAGGCAACACATGATTACAGGTATCCAGATTACTAAAGCTGCAAATGACGATCTGCTGAACTCTTTCTGGCTGCTGGACAGCGAGAAAAACGAAGCGCGCTGTGTAGTAGCGAAAGCAGGTTTTGCGGAAGACGAAATCGTTCCGGTGAGCAAACTGGGCGAAATTGAATACCGTGAAATTCCAGTGCAAGTGCAGCCAGAAGTACGCGTGGAAGGTGGTCAGCACCTGAACGTTAACGTCCTGCGTCGCGAAACGCTGATGGATGCCGTTGAGCACCCGGAAAAATACCCGCAGCTGACCATCCGTGTGTCTGGCTATGCGGTGCGTTTCAACTCTCTGACCCCGGAACAGCAGCGCGACGTTATCGCGCGTACCTTTACTGAAAGCCTGTAAGGTTTCAGCTTTGGGGGTGGAATAAAAAAGCCGGGAATGTCCCGGCTTTTTTTACTCTTCCGTTTTTGTCTCTGACGCAGCAGAGCTTGGCTTACGGCGCTTACCAATATTTTTGGTATCGCGGTGGCGCTGTTTAACGCGCGGCTTCTCTTTTTCTTTCTCTTTTCTCTCAGCACGTTTCGCGAGCGCTTTCTTGGACGGTTTACCCGTCATTTTTTCACTCGGCGCACGTGTGGTCGGACGAAGTCCGTCAATCACGCGAGCTTTCAGCGGCTCCTCAACGTAGCGGCCAATTTTCTGTAGCAGCAAATGGTCGTGCGCTTCTACCAGAGAGATAGCAATACCTTTGCGGCCCGCACGGCCGGTACGACCAATACGGTGCAGGTAAGTATCACCGCTGCGCGGCATATCAAAGTTGATCACGTGGCTCACGTCCGGGATGTCGATCCCGCGCGCGGCAACGTCGGTGGCAACCAGCACATTCACGCGGCCATCGGTCAGGCGCTTAATCCCTTCGGTACGCTTAACCTGCGCCATTTCACCTTCGAGATAGCAGTTGTTGATACCGGCATTGCGCAGCATTTCTGCCAGTTCATGCACGCGCTCACGTTTGCGTACGAATACGATGGTACGGGTTGCCTCTTCCTGCTTCAGCAGGTGTTTCAACAACTCAACCTTATGCTCAAGGTTATCTGCGCGGTAGTACCACTGGTGGATCTTCTTACGCTCACGGGTCGATGGCGTAGCGGACACTTCCACCGGATCTTCCAGCAGACGTTCGGCGAAATCTTTAATGGCATCCCCTTCAAGGGTTGCCGAGAACAGCATTGTCTGGTTACGCCAGCGCGTTTCACCCGCGATGTGTTCGATGTCCTGGGCAAAGCCCATGTCCAGCATGCGGTCAGCTTCATCGAGAATCAGCGTTTCCACTGCGCGGCAGTCGAAGTTCTCTTCTTTTATGTATTGCAGCAGACGGCCTGTCGTCGCGACAACGATATCCTGGTTTTCGCTGAACACTTCGGCGTGGTTCATATACGCTACGCCGCCGGTGATGGTCGCGATATCCAGATGGGTGTTCGCCGCCAGCTCACGCGCGTGTTCGGCAACCTGCATCGCCAGTTCACGGGTCGGGGTCAGGATCAAAATGCGCGGCGGGCCTGATTTTTTACGCGGAAAGTCGAGCAAATGCTGCAACACAGGCAGCAAGTAGGCTGCTGTCTTCCCCGTGCCGGTTGGCGCAGAACCGAGCACATCGCGGCCCTCAAGCGCAGGCGGAATGGCCGCGGCCTGAATGGCGGTCGGGCGTGTAAAGCCTTTGCTCTCAAGGGCATTGAGCAGGCTTTCATCGAGTTCAAGTTCGGAAAAAGTCGTTACAGTCATGTTCTACCTCTGTGTGGGGCGCTGATTATAGACGTTACGGCTGTAATCTTCATCTGTTTGTATGGATATCGCTTTTCGACCACTTCGCTTTCCCCTATGCTACTCCAGTTTCACTCAGAAGGTTGCCCTGACATGTCTCAACTCAAAGCGCAGTTGCGCCGCGATGGTTTTACGTTTAAACAGTTTTTTGTGGCGCACGATCGTTGTGCGATGAAAGTC
Organism: Enterobacter sp. MGH119; assembly: GCF_001037675.1. NCBI lineage: Bacteria > Pseudomonadati > Pseudomonadota > Gammaproteobacteria > Enterobacterales > Enterobacteriaceae > Enterobacter > Enterobacter sp. MGH119. The sequence goes on from NZ_KQ089929.1 coordinate 14,324, forward strand.
GGTACAGACGGTATTTTACTGGGGGCATGGGCTCCTGTCGCAGGTGTAAAACGCATTCTGGATATTGGTACGGGCAGCGGACTTCAGGCGCTGATGCTGGCGCAGCGAACGGAAGAACACGTCACGATCGATGCCGTTGAGCTTGATCCTCAGGCGGCCCGGCAGGCAAGTGAAAACGCTGCCGACTCTCCGTGGGCAGAACGCATCAGGGTAGAATGCGCCGATGTCCTGACCTGGGCGCCGGAGCAGACCGCGCGTTACGATTTGATTGTCAGCAATCCGCCATATTTCACGCCAGGCGTGGAATGTGGCACGCCGGAACGCGAGCAGGCACGTTACACCGGCTCGCTCGATCACAAGGCGCTACTGACCAGTGCGGCGGAGCTCATCTCGGAAGAGGGATTTTTCTGCGTGGTCTTGCCTGTAAGCACGGGTAATACCTTCATTGAGATCGCACATGAGATCGGCTGGAATCTGCGTCTTCGTACCGATATTTCGGATACGGAAGGACGCTTACCGCACCGCGTGTTGCTGGCACTCTCGCCGAAAGAGGGCGAGTGCTTTATCGACAGGATGGTCATTCGTGGGCCAGACCAGCGTTATTCCGAAGATTACACAGCTCTGACCCAGGCCTTTTATCTGTTTATGTGAACCTGCGGCGTCAACACCGACGGCCCGGACGTTTCAAGCGGTTCGGGATAGTCCAGCGTATAATGCAGGCCACGGCTCTCTTTGCGCATCATTGCACAGCGCACAATCAGCTCGGCAACCTGCACAAGGTTGCGCAGCTCCAGCAGATTATTGGAAACGCGGAAGTTGGCGTAATATTCATCGATTTCCTGCTGCAACATCATGATGCGGCGTAACGCGCGTTCCAGACGCTTCGTTGTACGTACAATCCCGACATAATCCCACATGAAAAGCCGCAGCTCGTGCCAGTTATGCTGGATAACCACCAGTTCATCCGGGTTCTCTACCCGACTTTCATCCCATGCCGGCAGGTGTGTTGTCGGACGTGCATAGGGCATGCGTTTGGTAATATCTTCCGCAGCCGACCACCCATACACCAGACACTCCAGCAGCGAGTTTGAGGCCATGCGATTCGCACCATGCAGGCCGGTATAGCTGACCTCGCCGATCGCATACAAACCATCCACGTCGGTACGACCATGATCGTCAACCATCACCCCGCCACAGGTATAGTGGGCGGCAGGTACAATCGGCACCGGATCGCGGGTTAGATCAATACCCAGACTCAGCAGCTTTTCATAAATCATCGGGAAGTGCTGGCGAATAAAGTCTGCCGGTTTATGGCTAATGTCCAGATACATACAGTCCACGCCAAGCCGCTTCATCTCGTGGTCAATGGCGCGGGCCACGATATCCCGCGGTGCCAGTTCACCTCGGGGGTCGAAGTCCGGCATAAACCTGGAACCGTCCGGACGCTTCAGATACGCGCCTTCGCCACGCAACGCTTCAGTTAACAGGAAGTTACGCGCCTGCGGGTGGAACAGGGCGGTAGGATGGAACTGGTTAAACTCCAGATTCGCCACGCGGCAACCTGCGCGCCAGGCCATGGCGATACCGTCTCCGGAGGCGATATCCGGGTTAGTCGTGTACTGGTAAACCTTGGAGGCGCCGCCGGTGGCCAGCACAACGGCTTTTGCCTGGCAGGTTTCCACCTTCTCTTTATTCCGATTCCACACCCATGCGCCGACAACACGGCGCGTGCCGGGCAGGCCAATTTTATCGGAAATAATCAGGTCGACGGCGTTGCTGCGCTCCAGTACCCGAATATTGGGATGGCTGAGGGCTTTGCTGACCAGCGTGGTTTCAACCGCTTTTCCGGTTGCATCAGCAGCGTGCAGAATACGGCGGTGGCTGTGCCCGCCTTCACGGGTCAGGTGATAGCTCTCTTCACCATTAGGCTGAACCTGCGTATCAAACAGCACGCCCTGATCGATAAGCCATTGCACGCAGTGGCGGGCATTGCTGGCGACAAACACTGCGGCATGCTCATCCACGATCCCGGCACCGGCAATCAGGGTGTCTTCTACGTGCGAGGCAATGCTATCCGTTTCATCAAACACCGCGGCAATACCGCCTTGTGCATAGAAGGTGGAACCTTCGCTCATCGGCCCTTTACTCAGCACGATTACGTTCTGATGTTCCGCCAGGCGCAGTGCGAGGGAGAGGCCGGCAGCACCGCTGCCAATGATCAGTACATCACAATGAAGTTCAGGCGTCGTGTTCATGATGTTTGTTTAATTTACTAAACATGGTGTGGGGAGAATAGCATTGCGATGCGAGATATCGCACGTTTTTTTTGAGGTGTGTTGCAATGACTAAACGGAATCCCGGAAGATAAATCTGCGCTAAATGGCCGAAAATATTTTGCGAAGCAGATCGTTAGCTTCAGATTTTGTGGTGAAATAAAGCCTGTGTTGCGTTACTCTTCTGACGATAAAGTTAATGATTCTTGTCAGAAAGCGGGTGCGTATCGTGAACAGACTTATAATGAGAGAAAATGAATGGTCTGCGGCGCGATGAACAAAAACAAAGGCGTTACGGAACTTATTGAAGAACAGACACTCTAATTCGGTGCTTGCTCAAAGTGCAATGTTGTTAGAGTGGCGTTTCGATAACGCGTGGAATTTGGTTTGGGGAGACATTACCTCGGATGAGCGAGCAGTTAACGGACCAGGTCCTGGTTGAACGGGTCCAGAAGGGAGATCAGAAAGCTTTTAACCTACTGGTGGTGCGCTACCAGCATAAGGTAGCGAGTCTGGTTTCCCGCTATGTACCGTCAGGCGATGTTCCTGATGTTGTACAAGAGTCTTTTATTAAGGCCTATCGCGCGCTGGATTCATTCCGGGGGGATAGTGCTTTTTATACCTGGCTGTATCGTATTGCAGTCAATACGGCTAAGAATTATTTGGTTGCTCAGGGCCGGCGTCCGCCTTCAAGTGATGTTGACGCTATCGACGCAGAAAACTTCGAAAGTGGCGGCGCGCTGAAAGAAATTTCGAACCCTGAGAACTTAATGTTGTCAGAAGAACTGAGACAAATCGTTTTTCGCACGATCGAGTCGCTCCCGGAAGATTTACGCATGGCAATTACGTTACGGGAGCTGGATGGCCTAAGCTATGAAGAGATAGCCGCCATCATGGATTGTCCGGTCGGCACGGTTCGTTCACGAATTTTCCGTGCGCGAGAAGCCATTGATAATAAAGTTCAACCGCTTATCAGGCGTTGACGATAGCGGGATACTGGAAAAGGTATTAGGCATGCAGAAAGAAAAACTTTCCGCTTTAATGGATGGTGAAACGCTGGATAATGAGCTACTCAATGAGTTGTCTCATTCTCCCGAAATGCAACAGACCTGGGAGAGCTATCATCTTATCCGCGACACGCTGCGCGGTGATACCAGTGAGGTTCTCCATTTCGATATCTCAGCACGCGTTATGGCGGCCATTGAGAACGAACCTGTTCATCAGACCACGCCGCTGATTCCTGAAGCGCAGCCTGCACCTCACCAGTGGCAGAAAATGCCGTTCTGGCACAAGGTGCGTCCATGGGCCAGCCAGCTCACCCAGATGGGGGTCGCTGCGTGCGTATCGCTTGCAGTTATCGTTGGGGTCCAGCACTATAACACTCAGTCTGAAGCCAATCAGCAACCTGAAGCGCCAGTGTTTAATACGCTGCCGATGATGGGTAAAGCCAGCCCGGTTAGCCTGGGCGTACCGGCAGATGCCTCCGCAAGCGGCGGACAGCAACAGCAGGTACAGGAGCAGCGCCGTCGCATTAATGCGATGTTGCAGGATTACGAGTTGCAGCGCCGTCTGCACTCCGAGCAGCTTCAGTTTGAGCAGGCCCAAACCCAGCAGGCTGCTGTGCAGGTGCCAGGAAACCAAACTTTAGGAACGCAATCGCAGTAATGAAGCAACTTTGGTTCGCCATGTCTTTGATGGCGGGTAGCCTGTTCTTCTCTGCTAACGCCTCGGCTGATGTTTCATCCGGGGCGTTGTTGCAGCAAATGAATCTGGCCAGCCAGTCACTCAATTACGAGTTGGCATTTATCAGCATCAATAAGCAGGGTGTCGAATCGTTACGCTATCGCCACGCCCGCCTTGATAACCAGCCGCTCGCCCAGCTTTTACAGATGGATGGCCCGCGTCGGGAAGTGGTCCAGCGTGGGAACGAAATCAGCTATTTCGAGCCTGGCCTTGAGCCGTTTACGCTCAATGGTGACTACATCGTTGACTCCCTGCCGTCGCTCATTTACACCGATTTTAAACGTCTCGCCCCCTACTATGATTTTATCTCGGTGGGGCGAACGCGTATTGCCGACAGGCTGTGCGAAGTGATCCGCGTTGTTGCGCGGGATGGGACGCGTTACAGCTATATCGTCTGGATTGACGCAGAGACGAAGCTGCCGATGCGCGTTGATCTGCTCGATCGCGACGGTGAAACGCTGGAGCAGTTCCGTGTGATCTCCTTTGACGTAAACAGTCAGGTCGGCAACAGCATGCAGAATCTGGCCAAAGCCAGCCTGCCGCCTTTGCTTTCCGTGCCTGCCGGCGATTCTGTCAATTTTAACTGGGTACCATCCTGGATCCCGCAAGGGTTCAGCGAAGTTTCCAGCAGTCGTCGCCAGCTGCCCACTATCGAAACTCCGGTTGAGTCGCGACTCTATTCCGATGGGCTGTTTAGCTTCTCGGTGAATATCAATCGCGCTACGGCGAACAGTTCCGAACAGATGCTCCGTACCGGTCGCCGGACGGTCAGCACGACGGTGCGCGATAATGCGGAAATTACCATTGTCGGTGAATTACCGCCGCCAACGGCAAAACGTATTTCAGACAGCATTAAATTCAGGGCTGCGCAATGATTAAAGAGTGGGCCACGGTCGTATCCTGGCAGGATGGCGTAGCGCTTGTTAGCTGTGACGTTAAAGCATCATGCAGCAGTTGCGCTTCGCGAGCCGGTTGCGGCAGCCGCGTGTTGAATAAGCTGGGGCCGCAAACGTCGCACACTATTACTGTGCCGAGCGCTCAGCCGCTGGTGGCAGGGCAAAAAGTGGAGCTCGGCATCGCTGAAGGTAGCCTGCTCACTTCCGCCATGCTGGTTTACCTTTCTCCGCTCGCAGGCCTGTTCGTGATGGGCGGGGTTTTCCAGATGCTGTTCGGCACAGATTTGGCCGCCATGTGCGGGGCCGCGTTGGGCGGCGTGGGCGGGTTCTGGCTTGCTAAAGGTGTTTCCCCAAGGCTTGCCGCCCGGGAAGCGTGGCAGCCTGTCATCCTCAGCGTTGCACTGGCACCCGACCAACTTCGTGTTGAGACGCTCTCTTCTGAGGCCCGGTGATCTGCCGGGCTTTATTATTATTTACATCGCCATAAAGAAAACGCCGTCTCTTCGCGCTATACCTGGCTCTAAGTGCAGTTCCAGCTGACGAGGATGTAGTGTAGAATGCTGCGTTTTCGCACTGAAAAACGTCAGGCTAAGAACAGCGGCCTCCAGGAATTCGTAAGGCATAATTATTTAACTATATGAAGAACATACGTAACTTTTCGATCATTGCTCACATTGACCACGGTAAGTCGACGCTGTCTGACCGTATTATCCAGATTTGCGGTGGCCTGTCTGATCGTGAAATGGCAGCCCAGGTTCTGGACTCCATGGACCTGGAACGCGAACGCGGTATTACCATCAAAGCGCAGAGCGTGACGCTCGACTATAAAGCTTCCGATGGTGAAACCTATCAGCTGAACTTTATCGACACCCCAGGGCACGTTGACTTCTCTTATGAAGTGTCACGCTCGCTGGCGGCCTGCGAAGGCGCGCTGCTGGTGGTGGATGCCGGGCAGGGCGTAGAGGCTCAGACGCTGGCAAACTGCTACACCGCCATGGAAATGGATCTCGAAGTGGTGCCGGTTCTGAATAAAATCGACCTGCCAGCCGCCGATCCTGAGCGCGTAGCGGAAGAGATTGAAGACATCGTCGGTATTGATGCGACCGATGCAGTGCGCTGCTCGGCGAAAACCGGCGTCGGTGTTCCGGATGTACTGGAACGTCTGGTGCGTGATATTCCGCCGCCGGAAGGTGACCCGGATGCGCCGCTACAGGCGCTGATCATCGACTCCTGGTTTGATAACTACCTCGGCGTTGTTTCGCTGGTGCGTATTAAAAACGGCACCATGCGTAAAGGCGACAAAATCAAGGTCATGAGCACCGGCCAGGTCTACAACGCTGACCGTCTGGGCATCTTCACGCCAAAACAGGTTGACCGTACCGAGCTGAAATGCGGCGAAGTGGGCTGGCTGGTCTGTGCCATTAAAGACATCCTCGGCGCGCCGGTGGGTGATACCCTGACCGGTGCACGTAACCCGGCAGATAAAGCGCTGCCAGGCTTCAAAAAGGTGAAACCGCAGGTTTATGCGGGTCTGTTCCCGGTCAGCTCTGACGATTACGAAAACTTCCGCGATGCGCTCGGAAAGCTGAGCCTCAACGATGCCTCCCTGTTCTACGAGCCAGAAAGCTCAACGGCGCTGGGCTTCGGCTTCCGCTGTGGCTTCCTCGGTCTGCTGCACATGGAGATCATTCAGGAACGTCTGGAGCGTGAATACGATCTGGATCTGATCACCACCGCCCCGACGGTTGTCTACGAAGTAGAAACCACGTCGAAAGAGGTGATCTACGTCGACAGCCCGTCCAAGCTCCCGCCGCTGAATAATATTCAGGAACTGCGCGAGCCTATCGCAGAGTGTCACATGCTGCTGCCGCAGGAGTTCCTCGGCAACGTGATCACCCTGTGTATTGAGAAGCGTGGCGTGCAGACCAACATGGTTTACCACGGTAACCAGGTGGCGCTGACCTATGAAATTCCGATGGCGGAAGTAGTGCTCGACTTCTTCGACCGTCTGAAGTCTACCTCCCGTGGCTATGCGTCGCTGGACTACAACTTCAAACGCTTCCAGGCCTCGAACATGGTTCGCGTGGATGTACTGATCAACGGCGAGCGTGTTGATGCCCTGGCGCTGATCACCCACAACGATAACGCACCGTACCGTGGTCGTGAGCTGGTTGAGAAGATGAAAGATCTCATCCCGCGTCAGCAGTTTGACATTGCGATTCAGGCGGCCATTGGTAACCACATCATTGCCCGTTCAACCGTGAAGCAGCTGCGTAAAAACGTTCTGGCTAAGTGCTATGGCGGCGACGTCAGCCGTAAGAAAAAGCTGTTGCAGAAGCAGAAAGAAGGTAAGAAGCGTATGAAGCAGGTCGGTAACGTTGAGCTGCCGCAGGAAGCATTCCTTGCCATCCTTCATGTTGGTAAAGACGGTAACGGTAAATAACCTTAAGGAGTTGGCATGGCGAACATGTTTGCCCTGATCCTGGTCATCGCTACCCTGGTGACAGGTCTGTTGTGGTGCCTGGATAAGTTTATCTTCGCCCCAAAACGCCGTGAACGTCAGGCTGCCGCGCAGGCAGCCACGGGCGATGCGCTGGACGCGAAAACCCTGAAAAAAGTCGGCCCAAAACCGGGCTGGCTGGAAACAGGGGCATCGGTATTCCCGGTGCTGGCGATTGTGCTGGTGGTGCGTTCTTTTATCTATGAACCGTTCCAGATCCCGTCAGGATCGATGATGCCAACGCTGCTGATCGGTGATTTCATTCTGGTTGAGAAGTTTGCCTATGGCATCAAAGATCCGATCTACCAGAAAACGCTGATCGAAACGGGTCATCCGAAACGTGGCGACATCGTGGTGTTTAAATATCCGGAAGATCCACGGCTGGATTATATTAAACGCGCGGTAGGTCTGCCGGGCGATAAAGTAACCTACGATCCGGTGGCGAAAGAGGTGACCATTCAGCCAGGCTGTAGCTCTGGAACTGCATGTGAAAATGCGCTGCCAGTCACTTACTCCAACGTTGAGCCAAGTGATTTTGTGCAGACCTTTGCCCGCCGTAACGGCGGTGAAGCGACCAGCGGATTCTTCCAGGTGCCCAAAGGTGAAACCAAAGAGAACGGTATTCGTCTGGTTGAACGGAAAGAAACGCTGGGCGATGTCACTCACCGCATTCTGACCGTGCCAATCGCACAGGATCAACTGGCAATGTACTACCAGCAGCCAGGCCAACAGCTGGCGACCTGGATTGTGCCACCGGGACACTACTTCATGATGGGTGACAACCGCGATAACTCTGCGGACAGCCGTTACTGGGGCTTTGTGCCGGAAGCGAATCTGGTCGGTAAAGCAACCGCTATCTGGATGAGTTTTGAGAAGCAGGAAGGCGAGTGGCCGACCGGCGTTCGCCTGAATCGTATTGGCGGAATTCATTAATTTTCGTCAAAAATAACACGTAGCGGCTTTTATTCGCCGCTACGTGAATTATTTCAGCGATAAATCTCTTTGAACTAACGACATCCCCTGTCGTTGTGTATAGAATATTCCCCCGAAGTTTAAGGTTGGCCCTGCAAGGGTGCCACGGCACACGAAACCGCGTTGGTTTTCTCAGGTCGGTTTCGTGTGCTGCATTTTTGACGCATTCATTTATTGGTATCGCATGAACCCCATCGTAATTAATCGGCTTCAACGGAAGCTGGGCTACACTTTTCATCATCAGGAGTTGTTGCAACAGGCATTAACCCATCGCAGTGCCAGCAGCAAACATAATGAGCGTCTCGAGTTTTTAGGCGACTCTATTTTAAGTTTCGTGATTGCAAATGCGCTTTATCATCGTTTTCCGCGTGTGGACGAAGGTGATATGAGCCGCATGCGCGCCACGCTGGTGCGCGGCAATACCCTCGCTGAAATCGCACGCGAGTTTGAGCTGGGTGAATGTCTGCGTCTGGGGCCAGGTGAGCTGAAAAGTGGTGGTTTCCGTCGTGAATCCATCCTTGCCGATACGGTCGAGGCATTGATCGGTGGCGTGTTCCTGGACAGCGATATCCAGACCGTAGAAAAGCTGATCCTGAACTGGTATCAGACCCGCCTGGACGAAATCAGCCCGGGCGATAAACAAAAAGATCCTAAAACGCGTCTGCAAGAATATTTGCAGGGTCGTCATCTGCCGCTGCCATCCTATCTGGTGGTGCAGGTACGTGGCGAAGCGCACGATCAGGAATTTACCATCCATTGCCAGGTCAGTGGCCTGAGTGAACCGGTGGTCGGCACGGGTTCAAGTCGTCGTAAGGCTGAACAGGCTGCCGCCGAACAGGCGTTAAAAATGCTGGAGCTGGAATGAGCATCGACAAAACCTATTGCGGATTTATTGCCATCGTCGGACGTCCGAACGTTGGCAAATCCACCCTGCTGAATAATCTGCTTGGGCAGAAGATTTCTATCACCTCGCGTAAGGCGCAGACCACGCGTCACCGCATCGTCGGTATCCATACTGAAGGCGCGTATCAGGCGATTTACGTCGATACCCCGGGCCTGCACATGGAAGAGAAGCGCGCCATCAACCGTCTGATGAACAAGGCGGCGAGCAGCTCCATTGGCGACGTAGAGCTGGTGATTTTCGTTGTGGAAGGCACCCGCTGGACGCCGGACGACGAAATGGTCCTGAACAAGCTGCGCGACGGCAAAACGCCGGTGATCCTCGCGGTCAATAAAGTGGACAATGTGCAGGAAAAAGCCGATCTGCTGCCGCACCTGCAATGGCTGGGCAGCCAGATGAACTTCCTGGACATCGTCCCGCTGTCTGCGGAGACGGGTCTGAACGTTGATACCATCGCGGGCATCGTGCGCAAGCATCTGCCGGAAGCGACTCATCACTTCCCTGAGGACTACATCACCGATCGCTCTCAGCGTTTTATGGCGTCTGAAATCATCCGTGAGAAGCTGATGCGTTTCCTGGGCGCTGAACTGCCGTACTCTGTGACGGTGGAGATCGAGCGTTTCCAGAGCAACGAGCGCGGCGGTTACGATATTAACGGTCTGATCCTCGTTGAGCGTGAAGGGCAGAAGAAGATGGTGATCGGTAATAAAGGCGCCAAGATCAAAACTATCGGAATCGAAGCCCGTAAAGACATGCAGGACATGTTTGAAGCACCGGTTCACCTGGAACTGTGGGTGAAAGTGAAATCTGGCTGGGCCGATGATGAGCGTGCGCTGCGCAGCCTCGGTTACGGCGAAGATCAGTAACCTAAGACGACGAGCATATGGATGGATGGCAGCGCGCCTTTGTCCTGCATAGTCGTCCCTGGAGCGAAACCAGCCTGATGCTGGACGTCTTCACGGAAGAGTCCGGTCGCGTGCGCCTTGTTGCCAAAGGCGCACGATCCAGACGTTCTAATCTCAAAGGTGCCTTGCAGCCTTTCACCCCACTGCTGGTCCGCTTTGGCGGGCGAGGGGAAGTCAAAACCCTGCGCAGTGCTGAAGCCGTTTCCCTCGCGCTTCCTCTTTCTGGTATCACGCTCTACAGCGGTTTGTACGTCAACGAACTCATCTCACGGGTGCTTGAACATGAGACCCGCTTCTCTGAACTTTTCTTTGATTACCTGCACTGTATCCAGTCGCTCGCTGGCGCAACCGGCACTCCTGAGCCTGTGCTGCGTCGTTTCGAGCTGGCGCTGCTCGGTCACCTTGGATACGGTGTTGATTTTCTGCACTGCGCGGGGAGTGGGGACGAGGTAGAAGATACCATGACCTATCGCTATCGTGAGGAAAAGGGCTTTATTGCCAGTGTCGTCGTCGATAACAGCACCTTTACCGGGCGCCAGCTCAGAGCACTGTATGAACGCGAGTTCCCGGACGCCGACACCCTGCGTGCGGCAAAACGCTTTACCCGAATTGCGCTCAAGCCGTATCTTGGGGGCAAACCTTTAAAGAGCCGCGAATTATTCAGGCAGTTTATGCCGAAACGCTAATGTTTTACCCCTCACCCCAGCCCTCTCCCGGAGGGAGAGGGAGAAGGTAAATGAACAAAAATACCGAGGATTGTCATGGCTGAATTACTGTTAGGCGTCAACATCGACCACATTGCCACCCTGCGCAACGCGCGCGGCACGGCGTATCCGGATCCGGTTCAGGCGGCGTTTATCGCCGAGCAGGCTGGGGCGGACGGCATTACCGTCCATCTGCGTGAAGACCGTCGCCACATCACCGATCGCGACGTGCGTATCCTGCGCCAGACGCTGGATACCCGCATGAATCTGGAGATGGCAGTAACGGAAGAGATGCTGACGATTGCCTGCGATACGAAGCCGCATTTCTGCTGCCTGGTGCCGGAAAAACGACAGGAAGTGACCACCGAAGGCGGTCTGGATGTGGCCGGGCAGCTCGACAAAATGCGCGATGCCTGCAAACGCCTGGCGGATGCCGGTATCCTGGTTTCACTGTTTATCGACGCCGATTTCACCCAGATTAAAGCCGCTGCCGACGTGGGCGCGCCGTATATTGAAATTCACACCGGCTGCTATGCCGATGCTGAAAACGACGCAGCGCAGGCGAAAGAGCTGGAGCGGATCGCCAAAGCGGCAACCTACGCCGCGAGCCTGGGACTGAAGGTTAACGCCGGTCACGGCCTGACCTATCACAACGTAAAAGCCATCGCTGCCCTGCCGGAAATGCACGAGCTGAACATCGGCCACGCTATCATTGGCCGTGCGGTGATGAGCGGTCTGAAAGACGCGGTTTCCGAGATGAAGCGCCTGATGCTGGAAGCGCGTCAGTAATGGCTATTCTGGGCTTAGGCACCGACATCGTTGAAATAGCCCGCATCGAAGCGGTGATCGCCCGGAGCGGCGATCGCCTCGCAAGACGCGTGCTGAGCGATAACGAATGGGCTATCTGGGAGGCGCATCAGCAGCCGGTGCGCTTTCTGGCAAAGCGTTTCGCGGTAAAAGAGGCGGCGGCGAAAGCGTTCGGCACGGGCATTCGTAACGGCCTGGCGTTTAACCAGTTTGAAGTGTTTAACGATGAGCTGGGTAAGCCACGTCTGCGTTTATGGGGCGAGGCGCTTAAGCTGGCGGAAAAGCTGGGCGTGGCGCACATGCACGTAACGCTTGCAGATGAACGCCACTACGCCTGTGCGACGGTGATTATCGAAGGTTAAATTTTGTCCGCATGGTGCATCAGGACAAACTTATCCCACAGCTGTTCTTCGTTCTCGACATGTGCCGGATCTTTTAAGATCGTATTGGGGATTGGGCACACCTTCTGGCAGGTCGGCGTCTCATAGTGGCCAATGCACTCGGTGCAGCGGTCGCTGTTAATCTCATAAATGCTGTCGCCCATCGAAATCGCCTCGTTCGGGCATTCGGGTTCGCACATATCGCAGTTGATGCATTTTTTGGTGATTAACAGCGCCATCAGGAAATTCTCAGAAACATCACAAACAGGGCGGGCATTATACGCTCATTCGTTGTTCAAACCAGTTTTTTTACCAGCTCTTCGCTGTGACGAATACGCTCTGGCGCACGCTCCAGATCCTGCTGAACCAGCGCCATAAACAGCAGGTCCGTCAGCATCATCTGCGCACTCGTCGACGAAATCGCCGCGCTGCGAGTGGCCTGTTCCTCGGCGATGGTATACAGACAGCGGGTGGCCCGCTGCTGGAGCGCATTCGGGCTGAAGCCAGTAATGGCCAGAATTTTTCCTCCTACGCGCAGGGCTTCGTCGGTAGCCATATTAATTTCACGGCGCTCGCCGGAATAGGAGATGGCCAGCAGTAAATCGTCAGGATCCATGGCCTGCACGGTCGCCAGCAGCGCGTGCATATCCTGTTCAACGATGGCGTTATAGCCGATTTTTGTCAGCTTCCAGCCAAAGTTACGCGCAACCAGTCCGGAGGCACCGATCCCGGTCAATACAATACGCCGCGCGTCGCGAAGCATGGCTACGCTTTCCAGCAGCTTCTCTTCCGTGTTCACATCCAGCGTGGCATGCATTGCCGCCACGTTCTCTTTGATCAGCTTTTCGCCGACCAGACGCATCGGATCGTCGCCGCGGATCTGGTTATGCACCGGCATTGACTGCGGATTAGGGTTGCTTACCAGTGCTTCACTGATCGCCAGTTTTAGCGCCGGAAAGCCTTTATAGCCTATCTTCTGGGCAAATTTCACCACGCTCGACTGGCTCACCCCGGCTTCACCTGCCAGCTGCTGGGAGCTGAGGTGTCGCGCGCGATCGGGCTGGGAAAGTAAATAATCCGCCAGCTTTTTGTCACTCTGGGCAAACCCTGCGTAGCGCTGGCGAATACGAATTAAACAGTTCATACGGTCTCCTGGCGAAAATGTGATTACCCGCGCAATTACGAATTTTGCTCGCCTGAATGAATTTTATATTCCATTATAGTGCGTTTATTATGAATTAAAAATTCCAGAGGTAAATAACATGAATCTAGGCTCTCTTGTTTCTGAAACGCGTAACCCGCAAACCATGGATCTTGATGCACTGTCCACGCTGGAGCTGGTAAACCGCTTTAATCAACAGGATACCCTCGTCGCGCTGGCAGTCAAAGAGACATTGCCCGAGGTGGCGAAAGCCGTAGACGCCGCTGCCGACGCTCTGAAAGCAGGAGGACGCATTATTTACATGGGGGCGGGTACCAGTGGGCGCCTCGGTGTGCTGGATGCCTCAGAATGTCCCCCGACCTTTGGTGTTCCGCACGGTCTGGTCGTTGGCCTGATTGCCGGTGGCCCCGGCGCGCTGCTGAAAGCGGTGGAAGGGGCAGAAGACAATAAACAGCTTGGGGAGGACGATCTCAGGGCGCTGAACCTGACCGCGCAGGATCTGGTCGTCGGGCTGGCGGCTTCTGGTCGTACGCCGTACGTCATTGGTGGGCTGGAATACGCCAGACAGACGGGATGTACCACGGTGGCCATCTCCTGTAACCCGGGTTCGCCGATTGCGCAGGTGGCCGCCATTGCCATCTCTCCGGTCGTCGGGCCGGAAGCGCTCACCGGCTCCACGCGCCTGAAATCCGGAACCGCACAGAAGCTGGTGCTCAATATGATCTCCACCGGCGCGATGGTGAAATTTGGCAAGGTCTACCAAAACCTGATGGTGGATATGCAGGCCACCAACGTCAAGCTGGTGGACAGAGCCTGCCGCATGGTGATGGAAGCGACAGGCGCCAGTCGTGAAGAGGCGGAAAAGGTGCTTCAGCAGACCGATCACGATGTAAAACCCGCCATTCTGATGATATTAACCGGGCTGGATGCAGCCGCGGCCAGAGCCAGGCTTGAAGCCCATCACGGGTTTTTACGGGCGGCATTAGAACATCAATAAGAGGCGTTTATGGACAAAACAGCAGCGCTCGCCAGCGACATCCTGCTTGGGATCGGTGGGGAAAAAAATATTCAGCGTCTGGAAAACTGCATGACGCGTGTACGCGTCGAGGTGTACAACGACGAAAAGCTTGATTTAACGCGCCTGAAGCAGCTCCCCGGCGTGAGCGGGTACGTTAAACAGGGGCAACAGCACCAGCTGATTGTCGGTCCGGGCAAAGCGGCGCAGGTGGTTGATGCCATGCGCGCCCTGATGACGGGCAGTGAAACGGCTCCCACCTTTGACGACGCGGAACGCACCAAAGCGCAGGCGAAAGCCAAATACAAAGCCCCCATGAGCGATGCGCTGCGCCAGCTGGCAAACGTCTTTATTCCTCTTATCCCGGCGTTTATCGCGTCGGGGCTGATCACCGGGATTATCAATATCCTCAAGCGTCCGGATATTGTCGGGAATTTCGCCACCCAGTATCCGAACCTGCTGGGTATTCTGGCGATTTTCGGCAGCGCGGTGTTTGCCATCATGAATATTCTGGTGGGGGTGAACACGGCCAAAGTGTTCGGCGGCTCGCTGGCGATGGGCGGCGTAATGGCGGGTATCCTCTCCAGCCCGCAGCTGGCGCAGATTACGCTGTTTGGCGAGGCGCTTCAGCCTGGCCGCGGTGGGGTGATTGCCGTGCTGCTGGTGGTCATTCTGATGTGCTGGATTGAGAAAAAGCTACGCGCGTTGCTGCCAGGCTCGATTGAACTGATCCTCAACCCGCTGCTGACCACATTGATTACCGGGAGCGTGGCGATTGTGGCGCTGCAACCGTTAGGCGGCGCGATCTCTGAAGCCATCGCCCACGGCGCGTCTCTGGCGATCGATCGCGGCGGGCTGCTGGTGGGGGCCGTGCTGTCCGGGACCTTCCTGCCGTTAGTGCTGACCGGTCTGCATCAGGGGCTGGTGCCGATTCACGTCGAACTGGTACAGGCGCACGGCTATAACGCCCTGCTGCCGATCCTGTCGATGGCGGGCGTTGGGCAGGTCGGCGCGGCCATCGCGGTGCTGATGAAAACCCGCAACGCGCGTTTAAAAAAGGTCATTAAAGGGGCGCTGCCGGTCGGGTTGCTCGGTATCGGCGAGCCGCTGATTTTCGGCGTGACCTTGCCGCTGGGTAAGCCGTTCCTGGCCGCCTGTCTCGGTGGCGCGGTGGGCGGGGCGTTAATCAGCTACTGGAAAGTGGCGACCGTCATTACCTTCGGGATCTCCGGTTTACCGCTGGCATTAACCATCGTGACCGGAAAAGTGATGCTCTATCTGTTAGGCTATCTGGTAGCGGTGATCGCCGGGTTCCTGTTTACCTGGCTGTTAGGATTCAACGACCCAGAGGAGTAAGGTTTGGCCAGTCACGAGCGTCGCGTTGTCTTTTTTGATCTGGATGGAACGCTGCATCAGCAGGATATGTTCGGCACCTTTATGCGCTACCTGCTGCGGCGCCAGCCCCTTAACGCGTTGCTGGTATTACCCCTGTTACCCGTTATTGGCATCGCGCTGCTGGTGAAAGGCCGTGCAGCGCGCTGGCCGATGAGCCTGCTGCTCTGGGGATGCACGTTTGGTCATAGCGAAGCGCGCCTCAAGCAGCTCGAACAGGATTTTGCGCACTGGTTTCGCGGGCACGTCGCCGCGTTTCCCGTGGTACAGGCGCGCCTGACCAGCTATCTCGACGCCAATGATGCCGATATCTGGCTGATTACTGGCTCCCCGCAGACGCTGGTGGAGCAAGTCTATTTTGATACGCCCTGGCTGCCGCGCGTAAATCTTATCGCCACGCAGATCGCGCGCGGCTACGGCGGCTGGGTGCTCACCCTGCGCTGCCTCGGACATGAAAAAGTGGTGCAGCTGGAGAAACGCATCGGTACGCCGCTGCGTCTGTACAGCGGCTACAGCGACAGCAAGCAGGACAACCCGCTGCTCTATTTTTGTCAGCACCGCTGGCGCGTCACGCCTCTGGGCGAACTTCAGCAACTCGAATAGTCTTATCTGTACCGGCTGTGTATAATGCCGCCCGCTTTTCGACTGGAGTATCAGCCCTTGTCCAACCCTGAACACAATCATGAATACTGGATGCGTCATGCGCTGGCGCTGGCTCAGCGCGCCTGGGAAGAGGGCGAAGTGCCCGTGGGCGCGGTTCTGGTCCATAACAATCAGGTGATTGGGGAAGGGTGGAACCGTCCGATTGGCCGTCACGATCCTACCGCGCATGCTGAAATTATGGCGCTGCGTCAGGGCGGACTGGTGCTGCAAAACTATCGTCTGCTTGATACCACCCTGTATGTCACCCTTGAGCCGTGCGTAATGTGCTCCGGGGCGATGGTGCACAGCCGAATCGGTACGCTGGTGTTTGGCGCGCGGGATGAAAAGACGGGCGCTGCTGGTTCACTGATGGACGTACTTGGGCATCCGGGGATGAACCACCAGGTGAAAACTATCGGCGGGGTACTTGCACCAGAATGTTCGGGTCTGTTAAGTGACTTTTTTCGAATGCGTCGGCAGCAGAAAAAGCAACAAAAGGCAGAATTGAAACCGCAGGGTGATTAAGCTCTTCCGGTGCGACCACCGGATAGCTTTCAGCCAGCTGTTGCGCCTCGGCCGCCTCTTTTTCTTTCTCCAGCAGATATCCCACCAGGCTTATCTGATACTTACGAATATTTTCCACGTAGGCATACGCTTCATGGCCGCGCGCATAGCCATACGTCAGCTTCTGGTACCACTGTTTCTGGCTAAGCAGCGGCAGGCGCTGTTTTACATCTGACCAACTGTCCGGGTTACCTTTGGTTTTCGCCGTCAGCGCCCGCGCGTCGAGCATATGCGCATACCCCATGTTATAGGCGGCCAGCGCAAACCAGATCCGCTCCCCTTCCGGGACCGTCTCCGGCACTTTCGCCATCATATCCTGTAAATACTGCGCGCCGCCGCTGATGCTCTGTTCCGCATCGGTCCGGTCGCTGATGCCGAGGCTCTGGGCGGTATTTTTGGTCAGCATCATCAACCCGCGCACGCCCGTGGGGGAGGTGGCCTGAGCATCCCAGTGCGATTCCTGGTAGGAAATTGCCGCCAGCAGCTTCCAGTCAATCTCCTGGGCGTACTTCTCAAACAGCGGTTGCAGGTCCGGCAGCACGCTGTCCACCGCGCGCAGGAAGGTGCGGGTGTCAACGTAATCAAAATCGTCCCCGTGACCGAGATATTTCTCTTCCAGACGCGCCAGGGTGCCGTCTTCATTGATGGAATTAAAGAAATCGAGCATGGCCGCAGAGACGGTTTGATCGTCGTCCAGCTGGGTAAACCAGGTCACCGGCTGTTCGTCGGTCACATCCAGCGCCACGGCGATTTCAGGATGAACGCGCTGGAAAAGACTGATCGCCACCGAATCAGCAATGGTATAGGCCAGCTTTTTATCTTTTACCTGCTCCAGCAATTCGGTCGTGCCGAGTTTAGGATCGACCGTCCAGCTGAGGTTAGGGTATTTTTTCTCTTTCAACGCCCGCAGATCGTCAATCACCACATGGCCTGGCGCAATGGTCAATTGCTGGTCGGTGATGTCGGCCAGTGAGCGCGGGCGCAGGCTACCCACACGATAAACCACCTGCTGCGACACGGAGTAGTAGGTCGGGCCCGGCTGATAGTTTTTGCTGCGTTCGCTGTTGTACACCAGACCTGCGGCGAGAATATCGGCACGGTCATGGTCCAAATCATCAAACAGCTGGTTGATGTTCTGCCGCACGGTAACTTTCAGCTTCACGCCCAGATAGTCCGCAAACAGCTGTGCCAGTTCGTAATCAAGACCGATGGTTTTACCGTTGATATCGTCGTAAATAAGCGGGGAGGAGAGTGTACTGACGCGCAACTCCCCCCGCTCCTGAATGGCGGCGATACGGTTTTCGGCCTTGCCGAACCAGGGGATAGACGGCCAGAGGGCCACTGCCAGCAGCAACGTAACAATGCCGATGAGCAGATAATTAATCTTTAATTTTTTCAATTAGTTAATTCTCTGCGACGCCGGTTGCCTCAGTGTGCTGTAGTCATGTTAAGAGTAGAGATTGCCATTGATTGAGCGGCATTTTGCGCAAAGTAGCGCCAGTTGGCAACCAATTAGAGAGACAGGTCACATCTATTGTTAAACATAAAGGTTGATTTTATTTCGACGCAAACGGTTTCGTCGGCGCTCAGGATTCTCTATAATGACGCCCGTTTTCCCCCCTTGCGCACACTGTAAGCGCCCCGGCGCTTCGAAGACGAGAGACTTATGATGGAAATTCTGCGTGGTTCGCCTGCACTGTCTGCCTTCCGTATTACCAAACTGCTGGCACGTTTTCAGGCGGCCGACCTTCCGGTAAGCAATATTTACGCTGAGTATGTCCATTTTGCTGACCTGAATGCCCCCCTGAATGCAGAGGAGCGCGTACAGCTGGAACGTCTGCTTAAATATGGCCCAAGCCTGAGCAGCCATACGCCGACCGGCAAATTAATCCTCGCCACGCCACGCCCTGGCACCATCTCCCCCTGGTCTTCCAAAGCAACAGACATCGCTCACAACTGCGGCCTGAACCAGATTAATCGTCTGGAGCGCGGTGTGGCGTACTACGTGGAAGCCTCTACCCTGAGCGACGCGCAGTGGCAGGCGGTTGCGGCTGAACTGCACGACCGCATGATGGAGAGCGTGTTTGACTCTCTGGATGATGCGCAGAAACTGTTCTCCCACCATCAGCCTGCGCCGGTACAGAGCGTGGATCTGCTGGGGCAGGGCCGTCAGGCGCTGATTGACGCAAACCTGCGTCTTGGTCTGGCACTCGCAGAGGATGAAATCGACTACCTTCAGGATGCATTCGTTAAGCTGAATCGCAACCCGAACGACATCGAACTGTATATGTTCGCGCAGGCCAACTCCGAGCACTGCCGCCACAAGATTTTCAACGCCGACTGGATTATCGACGGCGAACAGCAGCCGAAGTCGCTGTTCAAAATGATCAAAAACACCATGGAGCAAACCCCTGACCACGTGCTGTCTGCCTATAAAGACAACGCCGCGGTGATGGAAGGTTCCGAGGTGGGCCGCTTCTTCGCCGATCGCGAAGCAGGGCGCTATGACTTCCATCAGGAGCCCGCGCATATCCTGATGAAAGTGGAAACCCACAACCACCCGACGGCGATCTCCCCATGGCCGGGTGCGGCGACCGGCTCCGGCGGTGAAATCCGTGACGAAGGGGCGACCGGTCGCGGCGCGAAACCAAAAGCGGGTCTGGTCGGTTTCTCCGTCTCCAACCTGCGTATCCCGGGCTTTGAACAGCCGTGGGAAGAAGATTTCGGCAAGCCAGAGCGCATCGTGACCGCGCTGGATATCATGACCGAAGGCCCGCTGGGCGGCGCGGCGTTTAACAACGAATTTGGTCGTCCGGCGCTGAATGGTTACTTCCGTACCTATGAAGAGAAAGTGGACAGCCACAACGGCGAAGAGCTGCGCGGCTACCACAAACCGATCATGCTGGCGGGCGGGATCGGCAACATCCGTGCCGATCACGTGCAAAAAGGCGAGATCGTCGTCGGCGCGAAGCTGATCGTGCTCGGCGGCCCGGCGATGAATATCGGTCTGGGCGGCGGTGCGGCCTCTTCGATGGCCTCCGGTCAGTCTGATGCGGATCTTGACTTCGCGTCCGTGCAGCGTGACAACCCGGAGATGGAGCGTCGCTGTCAGGAAGTAATCGACCGCTGCTGGCAGCTGGGCGATGCTAACCCGATTCTCTTTATCCACGACGTGGGAGCGGGCGGTCTGTCCAACGCCATGCCGGAGCTGGTGAGCGACGGCGGCCGCGGCGGACGCTTCAACCTGCGCGATATCCTGAGCGATGAGCCTGGCATGAGCCCGCTGGAAATCTGGTGTAACGAATCCCAGGAGCGCTACGTGCTGGCCGTTGCGGCGGATCAGCTGCCGCTGTTTGACGAGCTGTGCCGCCGCGAGCGCGCGCCGTATGCCGTCATCGGTGAAGCGACCGAAGAGCAGCACCTGACTCTGAGCGACACCCATTTCGACAACCAGCCTATCGATCTGCCGCTCGACGTGCTGCTCGGTAAAACGCCGAAGATGATCCGGGACGTAACAACCCGTAAAGCGGCGGGCAAAGCGCTGGATCGCCAGGGCATCACCGTGGCAGAAGCCGTTAATCGCGTGCTGCACCTGCCTGCTGTGGCTGAGAAAACCTTCCTGGTCACCATTGGCGACCGTACCGTTACCGGTATGGTATCCCGCGATCAGATGGTCGGCCCGTGGCAGATCCCGGTGGCGAACTGCGCCGTGACCACCGCGAGCCTCGACAGCTACTACGGCGAAGCGATGGCGCTGGGCGAACGCACCCCAGTGGCGCTGCTGGACTTCGCCGCCTCTGCGCGACTGGCCGTTGGTGAAGCGCTGACCAACATCGCGGCGACGCAGATTGGCGACATTAAACGCATCAAGCTCTCCGCGAACTGGATGGCCGCCGCCGGTCACCCGGGTGAAGATGCCGGCCTGTACGAAGCGGTGAAAGCTGTGGGCGAAGAGCTGTGTCCTGCGCTCGGCCTGACCATTCCGGTGGGTAAAGACTCCATGTCGATGAAAACCCGCTGGCAGGAAGGTAACGAGCAGCGCGAGATGACCTCTCCGCTGTCGCTGGTGATCACCGCGTTTGCGCGCGTGGAAGACGTACGTCATACCGTTACGCCGCAGCTTTCCACTGAAGATAACGCCCTGCTGTTGATTGACCTCGGCAAAGGCCATAACGCCCTGGGCGCCACCGCGCTGGCGCAGGTTTACCGCCAGCTCGGCGATAAGCCAGCCGACGTGCGCGACGTCGCCCAACTGAAAGGCTTCTACGACGCAATTCAGGCGCTGGTGGCGCAGCGTAAGCTGCTGGCCTACCACGACCGTTCCGATGGTGGCCTGCTGGTGACGCTGGCAGAGATGGCCTTCACCGGTCACTGCGGCGTTGAAGCAAACATTGCTACGCTTGGCGAAGACCGCCTGGCGGCGCTGTTTAACGAAGAGCTTGGCGCGGTCATTCAGGTACGCGCCGCAGATCGCGACGCGGTGGAAGCGATTCTGGCGCAGCACGGTCTGGCAGACTGCGTACACTATCTCGGTAAAGCGGTGCAGGGCGACCGTTTCGTGATTGAAGCCGACGGCCACGCGGTGTTCAGCGAAAGCCGCACCACGCTGCGTATGTGGTGGGCGGAAACCACCTGGCAGATGCAGCGCCTGCGTGACAACCCGGAATGCGCCGATCAGGAACACAACGCGAAGGCGAACGACAACGATCCTGGCCTGAACGTGAAGCTCAGCTTCGACATAAACGAAGACATTGCCGCGCCGTACATTGCGACCGGTGCGCGTCCGAAAGTGGCCGTGCTGCGCGAGCAGGGCGTTAACTCCCACGTTGAGATGGCGGCGGCCTTCCACCGGGCGGGCTTTGATGCCATTGACGTCCACATGAGCGACCTGCTGGCCGGGCGTACCGGGCTGGATGATTTCCAGGCGCTGGTTGCCTGCGGAGGGTTCTCCTACGGTGACGTGCTGGGCGCGGGCGAAGGCTGGGCGAAGTCTATTCTGTTTAACAGCCGCGTGCGTGACGAGTTCGAAACCTTCTTCCACCGTCCGCAGACGCTGGCGCTGGGCGTGTGTAACGGCTGTCAGATGATGTCTAACCTGCGCGAGCTGATCCCGGGCAGCGAAGCCTGGCCGCGCTTTGTGCGTAACCAGTCTGACCGCTTCGAAGCGCGCTTCAGCCTGGTAGAAGTAACCCAAAGCCCGTCTCTGCTGTTGCAGGGAATGGTGGGTTCGCAGATGCCAATCGCGGTTTCGCACGGCGAAGGTCAGGTTGAAATGCGTGATGCGGCGCACCTGGCTCAGCTTGAAAGCAAAGGACTGGTAGCGCTGCGCTTTGTTGATAACTTCGGCAAGGTCACCGAAACCTATCCGGCTAACCCGAACGGTTCGGCAAATGGCATTACCGCGGTCACCAGCGAAAGCGGTCGGGTGACCATCATGATGCCGCACCCGGAGCGTGTCTTCCGCACCGTGAGCAATTCCTGGCACCCGGAAAACTGGGGCGAGGACAGCCCGTGGATGCGCATTTTCCGCAACGCGCGTAAACAACTGGATTAAGTTTCAACGCCCTGACTGTAGGCCCGGTAAGCGCGAGCGCCACCGGGCTTTTTTGTACCTGTCGCAAAATTGCGACAATCCTCTGGATTGAGTGTCTCCAATAAGAGACATATAAATTGTTGATTTATCTATGGCAGGACAGGTTTCCATTAAGGTGTTGCTTAATAGCGACACTTAGCCTGGAAATCATTCACCTGACAATCAATGCATTTTAATAATAAAACAATTATTAATCATAAGGATAGTATCAAAGTTTGCAATCTGGCACGCATGTTGCATAATAGTAGCCAGTGGCTCATTCACCTTCTTATGTCAGCCCCTTCGGGACGTGCTACATAAACTTCGAATGACGCACAAAAAGGTGCCTGCCGTCCAACTACTGATTATTGCAATGCTTTATCAGGCCAGGGCGAAACGTCGAGTTAGGCACCGCCTTATTCCATGACAAAGCCGGGTTTTTACCTGGCTTTGTTGTATCTGAAGGGCAGACTCAGTTACGCTCTCCTCAAACCCGGATGATGAGAGTAATGTGTTGAAACGCTGGCCCGCTTTCCCTCGCTCCCTGCGACAGCTCGTTATGATGGCCTTCCTGCTGATCCTGCTACCTTTGCTGGTTCTGGCGTGGCAGGCATGGCAAAGCCTGAATGCGTTAAGTGCCCAGGCGGCCCTGACTAACCGCACCACGCTTATTGATGCCCGCCGTAGCGAGGCAATGACCAACGCCGCGCTGGAGATGGAGCGTAGCTATCGCCAGTACTGCGTGCTGGACGACCGTACGCTGGAGAGGGTCTATCAGAACCAGCGTAAACGCTACAGCGAAATGCTGGATGCCCATGCCGGGGTCTTGCCGGATGACAAACTCTATCAGGCGCTGCGTCAGGATCTGAACGATCTGGCGCAGCTCCAGTGCAAAAACAGCGGTCCTGATGCCGCCGCCGCCGCCCGACTTGAAGCCTTCGCGAACGCCAATACGGAGATGGTGCAGTCCACCCGTACGGTTATCTTTTCCCGTGGTCAACAACTCCAGCAGGAGATTGCCGAGCGCGGCCAGTTCTTCGGCTGGCAGGCGCTGGTGCTGTTCCTCGTCAGCCTGGGGCTGGTACTGCTCTTTACCCGCATGATCATCGGCCCGGTAAAGGGGATCCAGCGGATGATTAACCGCCTGGGGGAGGGCAAATCTCTCGGGGATACGGTTGTTTTTAAAGGCCCGCGCGAGCTGCGCTCGGTCGGTCAGCGCATCATCTGGCTTTCTGAACGCCTGGCGTGGCTGGAATCGCAGCGTCACCAGTTCCTGCGCCATATCTCACACGAACTCAAAACACCGCTGGCCAGTATGCGTGAAGGCACGGAGCTGCTGGCAGATGAAGTAGCGGGGCCGTTATCCCCTGAGCAAAAAGAGATCGTGGCGATTCTGGATGCCAGTAGCCGCAATTTACAAAAACTTATTGAACAACTGCTGGACTATAACCGCAAGCTGGCGGATGGTGCTGTGGTGCTTGAAAGCGTTGAGATTGAACCGCTGGTGGACATGGTGATCTCCGCCCATAGCCTGCCAGCAAGAGCTAAAATGATGCATACCCAGGTGGATCTCAATGCGCCATCCTGCCTGGCAGAGCCTATGCTCCTAATGAGCGTACTGGATAATCTTTATTCCAATGCGGTGCACTATGGTACTGAATCCGGTACCATTTATATCAGAAGCAATAACAACGGTTCGCGGGTATTTATTGACGTAGCGAATACGGGAAGCCCGATTCCGGATGATGAAAAAACGATGATCTTTGAGCCCTTCTTCCAGGGGAGTCATCAGCGAAAAGGTGCGGTAAAAGGAAGTGGTCTGGGGCTGAGTATTGCCCGCGACTGCATACGACGCATGCAGGGTGAGCTTAACATCGTGAGTGATGAACGCGCCGATGTCTGTTTTCGTATCGAACTGCCTCTTGAGCCGGAAAAATCAATGAAATGAATAACAACCTGGTGAGTATGTCACACGTCTTTTACCGCGCACTGCGCGCGGTGTTTTCCAGCAAAAATGTGCGCCTCAGCCTGCCCTGCTTACTGCTGGCCGGCTGTGTAACCCATGCACCAAAAAGTGCGATTAGCCACAAACAGGAAGATAAATGGCCGCAAAAACAGCTGGCCGATTTCCTTTCAACACGTTGCGATGATATCTGGAGCCTGTCGGGGCGTGATGTTGAATCCAATCCGCTGTTCTGGCTGCGCGGAATAGACTGCGCCCAGCGGCTGGCGCCCGCCGAGGCCCGTGCCCAGGCGGCGATGCTGATGGACGATACCTGGCAGGACGCGTTTAAACGCGGGATCGTGATGGCGGATGCCAGAATCACGCCTGTCGAACGCCGCGCCAACGTGACGCGGCTGGATACTTACGTGATCAATATTCCCCCCCAGGTGCGCCCGGTCTATCAGCTCTGGCGGGACGGACAAACCCTGCAATTACAGTTGTCCGAAGAGCGTTTCCGCTACAGCAAATTGCAGCAGTCGAGCGACAGCGAGCTTGATGCGCTTCGCCAGCAGCAGGAGTCGCTGCGCGAGCAGCTGGAAACCACCACCCGCAAGCTTGAAAATCTGACCGATATCGAAAGACAGCTCTCGACGCGTAAGCCAGCAGGCAGCTATCTGCCCGATGGGTCGAAAGGCAACTCTGCCACGACGCCAGACAGTGAGACGCCGAAACAAGAGGATGTGAAGCCATGACAAGCCGTAAACTTGCCCATCTGTTACTGGTGGATGACGATCCCGGTCTGTTAAAGCTGCTGGGGATGCGTCTGGTCAGCGAAGGCTACAGCGTGGTCACCGCTGAAAGCGGGCAGGAGGGGCTGAAAGTGCTCAGCCGCGAGAAAATCGATCTGGTGATCAGTGATTTGCGCATGGATGAAATGGATGGCCTGCAACTGTTCACGGAGATCCAGAAGCAGCAGCCCGGGATGCCGGTGATTATCCTCACCGCTCACGGATCTATTCCTGATGCGGTGGCCGCGACGCAGCAGGGAGTATTCAGCTTCCTCACCAAACCGGTGGATAAAGACGCCCTCTATAAAGCGATCGACAGCGCCCTTGAGCACGCGGCGCCATCCGGCGACGACGCCTGGCGTGAATCCATCGTGACGCGTAGCCCTGTGATGCTGCGTCTGCTGGAACAGGCGCGGATGGTGGCGCAATCCGACGTTAGCGTACTGATCAACGGCCAGAGCGGGACCGGGAAAGAGATCCTGGCCCAGGCGATCCACAACGCCAGCCCACGCAGTAAAAATGCCTTTATTGCCATCAACTGTGGCGCGCTGCCGGAACAACTGCTTGAGTCTGAGCTCTTCGGCCATGCCCGCGGCGCCTTTACCGGCGCGGTGAGCAGCCGTGAAGGGCTGTTCCAGGCGGCTGAGGGGGGCACGCTGTTTCTTGATGAAATTGGCGATATGCCCGCGCCGTTGCAGGTTAAACTGCTGCGCGTGTTGCAGGAGCGAAAAGTGCGTCCGCTTGGCAGCAACCGCGATATCGATATCAACGTGCGTATTATTTCCGCTACCCATCGCGATTTACCCAAGGTGATGGCGCGCAACGAGTTCCGCGAAGATCTCTACTATCGACTGAATGTCGTCAACCTGAAAATCCCGGCGCTGGCCGAGCGTGCGGAAGATATCCCGCTGCTGGCAAATCACCTTTTGCGCCAGGCCGCTGACCGCCACAAACCATTCGTGCGCGCGTTCTCCACCGATGCGATGAAACGCCTGATGACAGCAAGCTGGCCGGGCAACGTACGCCAGCTGGTGAACGTGATTGAGCAGTGCGTGGCGCTGACGTCATCGCCGGTGATCAGCGATGCGCTGGTGGAGCAGGCGCTCGAGGGGGAAAACACGGCCTTACCGACGTTTGCGGAAGCGCGAAACCAGTTCGAGCTGAACTATCTGCGCAAGCTGCTGCAAATCACCAAAGGCAACGTAACCCATGCGGCGCGCATGGCCGGGCGTAACCGTACCGAGTTTTATAAATTGCTCTCACGCCACGAGCTGGAAGCGAACGATTTTAAAGAGTAATACCGCAAAATTCGCCTGAATATGATACTGTGAGCAACCGATTACGAGGCTGCTTACTGGCAAGAGTTTAAGGACCCACCATGAAAAAGATTGATGCGATTATTAAACCTTTCAAACTGGATGATGTACGTGAAGCGCTGGCAGAAGTAGGCATCACCGGGATGACCGTAACTGAAGTGAAAGGTTTTGGTCGTCAGAAGGGCCACACCGAGCTATACCGTGGCGCAGAGTACATGGTGGACTTTCTGCCGAAAGTGAAAATCGAGATCGTGGTAAGCGATGATATCGTCGATACCTGTGTGGATACCATCATCCGCACGGCGCAGACCGGTAAAATTGGCGACGGGAAAATCTTCGTCTTTGACGTGGCGCGCGTGATCCGTATCCGTACCGGCGAAGAAGACGACGCGGCGATTTAAAAAAGATTTGGTAGGCCGGGTAAGGCGCAGCCGCCACCCGGCGAAAAAAAAGCCCCTCGTTGAGGGGCTTTTTGCATTACAGCACTTTATGCGGGCCGAAACATTCGTAATGAATGTTGTCTTTATTCACGCCCAGGTCTACCAGCTGCTTCGCGGCATACTGCATAAACGCTACCGGCCCACAAACGTAGAACTGCATCCCCGGTGCGCTGAACGCCCCTTCATGCTGCCCTAAATTCATCAGGCCTTCGCTGTCGAAACGAGCCGCTGCGCGGTCGGCTTCCGTGGGTAAACGATACCAGGTATGCGCGGTAAAGTGTGGCAGACCCGCTCCCAGCGCTTTCACCTCGTCCGCGAAGGCGTGAACATCACCGTTCTCCGCCGCGTGGAACCAGTTAACCTGCGCGCTGTGGTTTGCTTTCGCCAGCGTATCCAGCATCGCCAGCATTGGCGTCTGCCCCACGCCTGCGGAGATCAGCGTCACCGGGGTATTCGTTTCAACGGCCATAAAGAAATCGCCCGCCGGTGCCGCCAGATGGACCACGTCGCCCACGCTGGCTTCGTTATGCAGCCAGTTGGATACCTGACCGCCTTCCTCACGTTTAACCGCAATGCGATAGCCTTTGCCGTCTGGCTTGCGGGTCAGGGAGTACTGGCGAATCTCCTGATGCGGGAAGCCTTCAGGCTTCAGCCAGACGCCCAGATACTGGCCCGGCTGGTAATCGGCAACTGGCTGACCGTCAACTGGCTCAAACTCAAAGCTGGTGATCAGTGCGCTGCGCGGGGTTTTCTCAACGATGCGGAAGGCGCGCGTGCCTTCCCAGCCGCCAATCTTGCTGGCGTTTTCGCTGTAGATCTGTGCTTCACGGTTGATGAATACGTTTGCAAGTACGCCATAGGCCTTCCCCCAGGCATCCAGTACTTCCTGGCCCGGGCTGAACATTTCGTCCAGGGTCGCCAGCAGGTGACTGCCGACGATGTTGTACTGCTCAGGTTTGATCTGGAAGCTGGTGTGCTTCTGCGCGATTTTTTCCACCGCAGGCAGCAGAGCCGGCAGGTTTTCGATGTTGCTGGCATAGGCGGCAATAGCATTAAACAGCGCTTCGCGCTGATCGCCGTTACGCTGGTTGCTCATGTTGAAAATCTCTTTGAGCTCCGGGTTATGCGCGAACATGCGATCGTAGAAATGGGCGGTCAGTTTAGGACCCGTTTCAACCAGCAGGGGGATTGTGGCTTTCACGGTAGCGATGGTTTGGGCGTCGAGCATAGCAGCTTCCTTCTGATGTTACTTTAATGATGTATTTTATATGCATCTTATAAAAATACCCCTGCAATGTAAATGGTTCTTTGCATCGTGAAAAATATGCATCACAAAGCTGAAAAGAAATCCGTTGAAAATGGTGAGAGCTTTATTGCTCAAACCCTTGCGTGGCGTGGAGGTAAACGTTTGCGTAAAATCGTTTGTCAAGACCTGTTATCGCAGAACTATTCAGTTATACTGTTGCCCGTCGTCCAACAGGACTGCCTTTTCAGGCCAAAAATTTACTTGTTAGCTGAGTCAGGAGATGCGGATGTTAAAGCGTGAAATGAACATTGCCGATTATGATGCCGAACTGTGGCAGGCTATGGAGCAGGAAAAAGTACGTCAGGAAGAGCACATCGAACTGATCGCCTCCGAAAACTACACCAGCCCGCGCGTGATGCAGGCGCAGGGTTCTCAGCTGACCAACAAATATGCTGAAGGTTATCCGGGCAAGCGCTACTACGGCGGTTGCGAATACGTTGATATCGTTGAGCAGCTGGCTATTGACCGTGCGAAAGAACTCTTTGGCGCTGACTACGCGAACGTCCAGCCGCACTCTGGCTCTCAGGCTAACTTCGCTGTTTATACCGCGCTGTTGCAGCCGGGCGATACCGTTCTGGGTATGAACCTGGCGCAGGGCGGCCACCTGACTCACGGCTCTCCGGTTAACTTCTCTGGCAAACTGTACAACATCATCCCTTACGGTATTGATGAGTCCGGTAAAATTGACTACGAAGACATGGCGAAGCAGGCCAAAGAGCACAAGCCGAAGATGATCATCGGTGGCTTCTCTGCTTACTCCGGCATCGTTGACTGGGCAAAAATGCGTGAAATCGCTGACAGCATCGGCGCGTACCTGTTCGTCGACATGGCGCACGTTGCCGGTCTGATTGCCGCTGGCGTTTACCCGAACCCGGTTCCACATGCGCACGTTGTGACCACCACCACCCACAAAACCCTGGCGGGTCCACGCGGTGGGCTGATCCTGGCGAAAGGCGGTGACGAAGAGCTGTACAAAAAGCTGAACTCCGCCGTATTCCCAAGCGCCCAGGGCGGCCCGCTGATGCACGTTATCGCCGCGAAAGCCGTCGCGCTGAAAGAAGCGATGGAGCCAGAGTTCAAGGTTTATCAGCAGCAGGTTGCTAAAAACGCCAAAGCGATGGTGGAAGTGTTCCTGAATCGTGGCTACAAAGTGGTCTCTGGCGGGACTGAAAACCACCTGTTCCTGCTGGATCTGGTTGATAAGAACCTGACCGGTAAAGAAGCTGACGCAGCCCTCGGCCGCGCCAACATCACCGTGAACAAAAACAGCGTGCCAAACGATCCGAAGAGCCCGTTCGTGACCTCCGGTATCCGTATCGGTTCTCCGGCCGTAACTCGTCGTGGCTTTAAAGAAGCGGAAGTAAAAGAGCTGGCGGGCTGGATGTGTGACGTTCTGGACAACATCAATGACGACGCGGTTATCGAGCGCGTTAAAGGTAAAGTGCTGGACATCTGCGCACGCTTCCCGGTGTACGCATAATTCTCTGCGTTGCAGAACTGAAAAAGGCCGCTCATGCGGCCTTTTTTTATGGGCTAACGTCGATCGAGGGAGATGGCCCCCGGCCCGGTAATCGCCAGCAAAATAAATGCGCCAGCGATACTCACATTTTTGTAGAAGTTAATCATATTTGGCAGGACCGCATCGCCCGTCATATCCCAGTAGTGGTGACCAATCACCGCCGTTCCCAGCGTATAGAAGACAAAGATCACCGCGAGAGGGCGGGTGAAAAAGCCCAGCACGATTAGAATCGCGGCGGGGACTTCCATCACTACCGCAATAATCGCGGCCAGCATGGGCATGGGGGCACCGAGCGACGTCATATACTGAACGGTGCCGCTAAACCCCGTCAGCTTGGGATAACCGAAAATAATAAACAGGACCACGATAGCAATGCGGGCAATTAAAAGCAGGAGAGAACGAGAGGAGCCGAAATCGAAATAACGTAAGCTGTTCATGGCAAACGACCTCTTCAGGCGATGTCTTATAAACGTAATACAGTTTTACCGCTCTCGCCATACGCTGTCCGGCTGGTGATGATGTTAATTTTTAGTTAATTTATAGCACGCTAACGACTTGCTAAAGTCAGGGATTAACGCCAGACTATCGCCTCCATTTCGGGAGGGATTCATGGTCTTGCATTCCACGCGCTGGCTGGCGCTCAGCTATTTCACCTATTTCTTTAGTTACGGTATTTTTCTGCCTTTCTGGAGCGTCTGGCTCAAGGGAATTGGTCTGACGCCTGAGACCATTGGCATCCTGCTGGGCGCGGGGCTGGTGGCACGTTTCCTGGGTAGTCTGCTGATTGCGCCCCGCGTCAGCGATCCCTCCTTACTGATTAAAGCGGTGCGAATTCTGGCCCTGCTGACGCTGGTCTTTGCCGCCTGCTTCTGGGTTAGCCACCAGTTTGCCTGGCTGATGGTGGTAATGGTTGGCTTTAATCTGTTCTTCTCCCCGCTGGTGCCGCTGACGGATGCCCTGGCGAACACCTGGCAAAAGCAGATCACCATGGACTATGGCCGCGTGCGCCTGTGGGGATCGATTGCCTTCGTGATCGGCTCTGCGCTGGTCGGGAAACTGGTCAGCCTCTATGACTATCGTGCCATTCTGGCGCTGCTAACGCTCGGCATCGCCTCAATGCTGCTCGGTATGTTGCTGCGTCCGTCGGTGATGCCGCAGGGCGAAAGCCGCCATCAGGAGAGCGCCGGCTGGCCCGCCTGGCGCTCGCTGGTGGCGCAAAGCTGGCGTTTCCTGGCCTGCGTCTGTCTGCTTCAGGGGGCGCATGCGGCCTATTATGGCTTCAGCGCCATCTACTGGCAGGGGGCGGGTTACTCGGCTTCTGCGGTAGGCTACCTGTGGTCGCTCGGCGTGGTGGCGGAGGTTATTATCTTCGCGCTGAGCCAAAAACTGTTCCGTCGTTTCGGGGCGCGTGACCTGCTGCTGCTTTCCGCCGTGTGCGGCGTGGCGCGCTGGGGCATCATGGGCTGGACGACGGAGCTGCCGTGGCTGATTGTGGCGCAAATTCTGCACTGCGGAACCTTCACCGTCTGCCATCTGGCGGCGATGCGCTACATCGCGGCGCGAGAGGGTGGGGACGTTATTCGTCTTCAGGCGGTCTATTCAGCGGTGGCGATGGGCGGCAGTATTGCGGTGATGACCGTATTTGCCGGTTTCCTCTATCAGCACCTGGGGCACGGTGTGTTCTGGGTGATGGCGCTGGTCGCTTTACCGGCCATCGTTATTCGCCCTAAAGTCGCTGCTCGCACGTAACTACGATTCGAGCATTACGCGAATGTGTTCCTGCTGCTGCGTGTTCAGGGTCTCAACGGCATGAATGAGCGGCGGCGAGAACAGCGGCAGGGCGGTTGGATAAGGCGTAATAACCAGCGCCGCCTCGCGGGGCGCGCCCTCCTTCTTAAACGCCTCCAGGCTAAGATAACGAATATTGAGCGGCAGCAGCGTCAGCTCGCGAAGCTGCTGCTCAATTAACTCTTCACAGGCTTTATTTTCCCCCGTTAACAGGACCACCTGTTTTTCATGCAGATCGGTCTCCTGCATCAGCCAGGCACCAAAAATCACCGCCACCAGAGCCATCTCTTCACCGGAGAATCGCAGACCAAATTCGGCTTCCAGCTCAAACAGCGCCTCTTTAGTGGTGCGCAGCAGCCGGGGGTATAAACGGTGGATCTCTTCCGGCAGACTGTTGTCGATGCCGATGTCAAACAAGGAGCGGTCTAGCGCCTGAGCCAGATGGATATAAAGCTGATCGGTCAGACCTTGCTCATCGCTGAAGTTCATCCCGGTTTGTGCCCGGAAACGGGCAATCATACGCACGATGGCGCGACGCAGGCGCTGATCCTGCTGGTGTTTATCCATCACCGGGTCGGGTGTGCGAAGCATCATAAACAGCAGCGCCAGGAACAGCTGTTCATCGCTGTGCGTTCCCTGCGGGACGCGCCGTTTCCAGTGGCGGACAATTTCCTGCGCCGTAAAGTATTCCCCTCGGGACTGCGTCCAGCTGCGCTGAACGGGCGAAAACTCCGGCGTATTGCCCAGATGATGCTGAATCAGACAATATTGCAGATAGAGCTGTAAAAATTGTACGTCGCGGGACTCAAACTGGCGCTGAAGCTTGCGCGCACAAAAGTTGATAAGCGCCCGAAGGTTCGCATCGTCATAAAGCGGGCGGGCAATGCCGTGCTGTTTGAGCGCGGTTTTTAAGGCAGGGGTAAACTGTTGGGCGACAAAATGTGGACAGAGCCGAAGCGCCCTGCGCAGCCAGTGCAGCAGGCACAAACGTTGATTAAGGGCGGAACCCTCAATTCGGTAGCAGCCATCATGGTGCGTGACGATATCAAGCCGATGATAGCGCTGGATTTCATCGCGCGTCTCGGCTATATCTTGCCGTGCCATGACGTCGTCCACGCCGTTGGCAGCGATTATGCTCTGTGCGGTGATGGCAGCATCGGGCAGGTAAAGCATCAAAAGCACCTGGCAGCGGCGCTGCGAACTGGAAAGCACAGATGGAATTTCAAGCGTCGTCATCATCTGTCGGGTATCCAGTGTGAATGTTTGATAAGAATAGCTAAAGGATGGGCGCTGAAAAGCGCACCGGCAGGCCTTTCACTCAGGATTGCTGGCGAACATCACAGAATTTTTGACGTGAGGAACAGATGCAAATAGTTAAACAAAGCGCGGTAGCGTTATTTTTGGCGGTTTTCACTTTCGCCGCCGGCGCACATCCTCACAGTTTTATCAGCCTGAAAACCGAACTGGTGACGGACGGCACGCAGCTCAGTGGCCTGAAGATGCACTGGACGATGGATGAAATCACCTCCGCCGACCTGCTGTACGATGCCGGAAACGCAAAGCCCGGCGATGAGATCTGGAAAAAGCTGGCGGCGGAGGTGATGGCCAACGTGCTGGGTCAGCACTACTTCACCGAGTTCTGGCACAACGGACAAAAGGTGAAATTTCTTAACCGTCCCACGGAGTACGGCATGACCCGCGAAGGTCATCAGGCGGTGCTGACGTTCGTGCTTCCGCTGGCGCATCCTCAGCCGCTGCCCGGGCAAACGTACCGCTTTTCCACTTTTGACCCTACCTACTATGTCGATATGCGCTATGACAAAGACAGCGACGTACGGCTGCCGGACGCGCTGCAAAAAAGCTGCAAAATTGGCGTGCACACCCCTAAACCCAGCGAAGAGACGCTGAACTTTGCGATCTCGCTGGATAAAGCAGATGCCCCGCCTGAGGACATGGAGCTGGGTAAACAGTTCGCGCAGGAGGTGACGTTACAATGTCAGTGATCTCCTCTCCCGTCAGTAAGCCGCGTCGCTGGCTGCACCTCTGGCCTCTGGCGCTCTTTTTGTTGTTAGCGGTTGGCGGCGCGCT
This sequence comes from Enterobacter sp. MGH119, assembly GCF_001037675.1. Lineage (NCBI taxonomy): Bacteria > Pseudomonadati > Pseudomonadota > Gammaproteobacteria > Enterobacterales > Enterobacteriaceae > Enterobacter > Enterobacter sp. MGH119. Next base: position 47,942 of record NZ_KQ089929.1, read on the forward strand.
CTGGCTGTGGCAGGCATGGCCGCAGGTGATGGTGAAAAGCGTCCTCTGGCAGCGGGAAGTTAATCAGCAGATGAGCGTGCTGCTGAAAGCCGTGGCGGAAAATCCGACCAAAGCGGGCGGCGCTCTTCTGGCGTTCAGCTTTATCTATGGCGTGCTGCATGCCCTGGGGCCGGGGCACGGCAAAATTGTCATCACGACCTGGCTTGCCACGCATCCGTCGAAGCTGAAATCGAGTATCGGCCTGACGCTGGCTTCTTCTTTACTTCAGGGCGGTGTGGCGATTGCGCTGGTCGTGGTCGTCCTCTCGCTGCTACAGCTGCCGGCTCGCCAGCTGCATATGAGCAGCTTCTGGCTGGAGAAGGGGAGTTACGCGCTGGTAGGCGTGCTGGGGTTGATCCTCTGCTGGCGGGCGCTGAAAAAATTGCGCGCGTTGCTGCAAAAACCAAAATTCAAAGCCTTTACGCCGCATCACGTTCACCATGAAAACTGCGGGTGCGGGCATCAGCATCTGCCGACGCAGGAACAATTACAGAATGGTGACGACTGGCGTGCGCGTCTGATGATTGTGCTCTCAATGGGGATGCGTCCGTGCTCGGGCGCAATCATGGTGCTGTTGTTCAGCAAAGTGACAGGCGTATTTGGCTGGGGCATGCTCTCGGCGCTGGCGATGGCGGCGGGAACGTCTCTGACGATCTCTTCGTTAGCCTTGCTGGTGCACAGCTTCCGTCAGCTGGCGGTAAAACTCAGCGGCAATAAAACGCCGGTATTGTGGCGACAGGTTGGCTGGACGACGCTTGCGTTGGCGGGCGGGGTGATTCTGCTGGTGGCTGCGGTCACGATGTGGATGAGCGCGGTGCCGGTGGGAAGGGGGTTGCGGCCTTTCTAGCCGTATCTGAGGCGTGTTGTAGGCCCGGTAAGCGTAGCGCCACCGGGCTTAACAGACTGAATTAACGCTTCAGCGCATCGCTCAGTTCATCACGCATGTTTGCCAGCATGGCTTTAACAACGCGCGGGTTACCTGCAACGATGTTGCCGGTAGACATATAGTTATGGCCGCCGGTGAAGTCGCAAACAATCGCGCCAGCTTCACGTGCGATCAGCTCGCCCGCCGCGAAGTCCCACGGCTTCAGTGACAGCTCAAAGTAACCGTCAACGCGGCCGGTCGCCACGTAGGCCAGATCCAGTGCAGCAGAGCCAGTGCGACGGAAGTCCGCGCATTCGGTGAACAGCTTGCCCAGGATATTCATATAGGTGGTTGCGTGCTGCTTCGCCTTGAACGGGAAGCCAGTCGCCAGAATCGTGCCGTCCAGATCGCGTGCATTGCTGCAACGCAGACGGTAGCCGTTCAGCTGCGCGCCCTGACCGCGGGTTGCGGTGAACAGTTCGTTACGCATTGGATCGTAAACAACAGCGACTTCAGTACGGCCTTTGATGCGTACTGCAATAGACACAGAGAAGTGTGGCAGGCGTTTAACGAAGTTGGTGGTGCCATCCAGTGGATCGATAACCCATTGAACATCCTGATCGGTACCTTCATGTTCACCGCTTTCTTCGGTGATGATGGTGTGCTGCGGGTAAGATTTGCGGATCGTTTCGATAATAATCGCTTCTGCGGCTTTATCGACGTTAGTCACGAAATCATTGCTGCCTTTCTGGCTGGTTTCTACGGAGTCTGGGGTTTCGTAGTGTTTGGCAATTACATTACCCGCCTTGCGCGCTGCGCGCACGGCGATGGTCAGCATCGGATGCATCGGTCTCTCTCACTGGATGTTAAAGAACAGGAAAATCGGCGCAGAGTATAGCAGCGGGATCGGATTATGTCTCTCGTTTATGATAATATGCCCGAATATTCTTCAGACACTGAATCCAGACATCTAAAAATTATGCTGCAAAACATTCGAATCGTGCTGGTCGAAACATCGCACACCGGCAACATGGGCTCTGTGGCCCGCGCTATGAAAACCATGGGCTTAACGAACCTGTGGCTGGTTAATCCGCTGGTGAAACCAGACTCTCAGGCTATTGCTCTGGCGGCCGGCGCCAGCGACGTGATCGGGAATGCGCAGATCGTGGACACCCTGGACGAAGCCCTGGCCGGTTGCAGTCTGGTGGTGGGGACCAGCGCGCGCTCCCGTACGCTGCCCTGGCCGATGCTGGACCCGCGCGAATGCGGCCTGAAAAGTATCTCAGAAGCGGAACAGGCGCCGGTTGCGCTGGTGTTTGGTCGTGAACGCGTTGGCCTGACCAACGAGGAACTACAGAAGTGTCACTACCACGTAGCGATTGCCGCCAATCCGGAATACAGCTCGCTGAATCTGGCGATGGCGGTGCAGGTCATTGCCTACGAAGTGCGCATGGCATGGCTGGCGACGCAGGAGAAACCGGTCGAACCTAAAGAAGAGACGGCCTACCCGCTGGTGGACGATCTGGAGCGCTTCTACGGTCATCTGGAGCAGACGCTGCTCTCAACCGGCTTTATCCGTGAAGGCCACCCGGGCCAGGTGATGAACAAGCTGCGCCGTATGTTCACCCGCGCCCGCCCGGAAAGCCAGGAGCTGAACATTCTGCGCGGGATTCTGGCGTCGATTGAGCAGAAGAACAAAGCGTAGTGTCGATTTCCCCCTCTCCCCGTGGGAGAGGGCTGGGGTGAGGGCATCAGGCCGCACCTATATTATGAAGGCACAGAAGGTTAAATACCTGACTAAAACAGTCAAGTAAATAGTTGACCAATTTAGTCAGGAATGTCAGACTTGGCCCTGCTATGCAATACCCCCATTTTACAATAAAAAACCCCGGGCAGGGGCGAGTTTGAGGTTAAGTAAGACATGAGACTGACATCTAAAGGGCGTTATGCCGTGACCGCGATGCTGGACGTTGCGCTCAACTCCGAAGCGGGCCCGGTTCCGTTGGCTGATATTTCTGAACGACAAGGGATCTCCCTCTCTTACCTGGAACAGCTGTTCTCCAGACTGCGTAAAAATGGACTGGTGTCCAGCGTTCGTGGCCCGGGCGGCGGTTATCTGCTGGGTAAAGACGCGGGCAGTATTGCGGTTGGCGAAGTGATTAGCGCGGTTGACGAATCCGTTGACGCGACCCGTTGCCAGGGTAAAGGCGGCTGTCAGGGCGGCGATAAATGCCTGACCCACGCGCTGTGGCGCGATCTGAGCGACCGTCTGACCGGCTTCCTGAACAACATCACCCTCGGTGAGCTGGTGAATAACCAGGAAGTTCTGGATGTCTCTGGGCGTCAGCATAGTCAGGATTCACAGCGCAGCACCCGCACGCAGGACGCCATCGACGTTAAACTGCGCGCGTAATTAAAAAGATAAGTATTCAGAATCAGGCCGGGGTGGTCACACCCCGCGTACTCGGTCGTACATCCAGCCGGTTGCCTGATTCCTTGCATTGAAGCGATGTACGGAGTTTATAGAGCAATGAAATTACCGATTTATCTCGATTACTCCGCAACCACGCCGGTGGACCCGCGTGTTGCCGAGAAAATGATGCAGTGTCTGACCCTGGACGGAAACTTTGGTAACCCAGCTTCCCGTTCACACCGTTTTGGCTGGCATGCTGAAGAGGCGGTTGATATCGCCCGTAATCAGATTGCTGACCTGGTCGGTGCCGACCCGCGTGAAATTGTTTTCACCTCCGGTGCGACCGAATCCGACAACCTGGCGATTAAGGGTGCAGCCAACTTTTATCAGAAAAAAGGCAAGCACATCATCACCAGCAAAACCGAACACAAAGCCGTGCTGGACACCTGCCGTCAGCTGGAGCGTGAAGGGTTCGAAGTCACCTATCTGGCGCCACAGAGCAACGGCATTATCGATCTGAAAGAGCTCGAAGCGGCGATGCGTGATGACACCATTCTGGTCTCCATCATGCACGTCAACAACGAAATCGGCGTGGTACAAGACATCGCGACCATCGGCGAAATGTGCCGCGCGCGCGGTATCATCTACCACGTGGACGCGACCCAGAGCGTGGGCAAACTGCCTATCGACCTGAGCCAGCTGAAAGTGGACCTGATGTCCTTCTCCGGTCACAAAATCTATGGTCCGAAAGGTATCGGCGCGCTGTACGTTCGTCGTAAGCCACGTATCCGCATCGAAGCACAGATGCACGGCGGCGGTCACGAGCGCGGCATGCGTTCCGGTACGCTGCCTGTTCACCAGATCGTGGGCATGGGCGAAGCCTACCGCATTGCAAAAGAAGAGATGGAAACCGAGATGGCACGCCTGCGCACGCTGCGTAACCGTCTGTGGGACGGCGTGAAAGATATGGAAGAAGTGTATCTGAACGGCGATCTCGAGCAGGGCGCGCCGAACATCCTCAACGTCAGCTTCAACTATGTTGAAGGCGAGTCGCTGATCATGGCGCTGAAAGACCTGGCCGTTTCTTCCGGCTCTGCCTGTACCTCTGCAAGCCTGGAGCCATCCTACGTGCTGCGCGCGCTGGGTATGACTGACGAGCTGGCACACAGCTCTATCCGTTTCTCTTTAGGTCGTTTTACTACCGAAGAAGAGATTGACTACACCATCAAGCTGGTTCGTAACTCCATCGGCCGTCTGCGCGACCTTTCTCCACTGTGGGAAATGTTCAAGCAGGGCGTGGATCTGAACAGCATTGAATGGTCACATCACTAATCGGTACATAAGGAGAATTCAATCATGGCATACAGCGAAAAAGTCATCGATCATTACGAAAACCCGCGCAACGTTGGCTCTTTTGACAACAGCGACGAATCTGTTGGTAGCGGCATGGTCGGTGCACCAGCATGTGGCGACGTGATGAAGTTGCAGATCAAAGTCAACAATGAAGGTATCATTGAAGACGCGCGCTTCAAGACCTACGGCTGCGGTTCTGCTATCGCGTCCAGCTCCCTGGTCACCGAATGGGTGAAGGGCAAGTCTCTGGACGAAGCACAGGCAATCAAGAACACGGATATTGCTGAAGAACTCGAACTGCCGCCGGTGAAAATTCACTGCTCAATTCTGGCAGAAGACGCGATCAAAGCCGCCATTGCGGATTACAAAAGCAAACGTGAAGCAAAATAATTGAGGTTTGAGTATGTCGATTACCCTTAGCGACAGCGCTGCCGCGCGAGTAAGCTCTTTTCTGGCGAACCGTGGTAAAGGCTTTGGCCTGCGACTGGGCGTACGTACCTCCGGCTGTTCTGGTATGGCTTACGTACTGGAGTTTGTTGACGAACCGGCGTCTGATGACACCGTGTTTGAAGACAAGGGCGTGAAGGTGGTGGTCGATGGCAAAAGCCTGCAATTCCTCAACGGCACTCAGCTGGACTTCGTAAAAGAAGGCCTGAACGAAGGGTTCAAATTCACGAACCCGAACGTCAAAGACGAGTGTGGTTGCGGCGAAAGCTTCCACGTTTAACCGCGCGTCATCCGAAACCCCACCGTGGCTTTGCTACGCGTGGGGTTTGTTCTAACAGGCTACCCCTGAGATTGTTATGGATTACTTCACTCTCTTCGGACTACCCGCTCAATACCCGATCGATCTCCAGGCGCTGACGGTCCGTTTTCAGGATCTCCAGCGTCAGTACCATCCGGATAAATTCGCCAGCGGGACGCAGGCAGAGCAACTGGCTGCGGTATCACACTCCGCCACCATCAACCAGGCCTGGCAAACGCTGCGTCATCCGCTGGCGCGTGCAGAATATCTGCTCTCGCTTCACGGTTTCGATCTGGCGAGCGAACAGCATACCGTGCGCGACACCGCCTTTCTGATGGAACAACTGGAGCTGCGCGAAGAGCTGGATGAAATTGAACAGGCTAAAGACGAAGCGCGCCTGGAAAGCTTTATCACGCGCGTAAAGGGTATGTTCGATACCCGCCATCAGCAGATGGTGGAGCAACTGAACAACGAGACCTGGGACGTGGCGGCAGACACTGTGCGCAAACTCCGTTTTCTCGATAAACTGCGAAGCAGTGCTGAACAACTCGAAGAAAAGCTGCTCGATTTTTAATTTCGGAAGCAATTATGGCCTTATTACAAATTAGTGAGCCTGGCTTAAGTGCCGCACCGCACCAGCGTCGTCTGGCGGTCGGTATTGACCTGGGCACCACCAATTCCCTCGTGGCGACCGTGCGCAGCGGCCAGGCGGAAACGCTGGCTGACGAGCAGGGGCGCCATCTGCTGCCTTCTGTAGTCCACTACCAACAGCAGGGTCACGCGGTCGGGGTTGATGCCCGCGCTAACGCCGCGCGCGATCCGGCCAATACCATCAGCTCGGTTAAGCGCATGATGGGCCGCTCGCTGGCTGATATCCAGACCCGTTACCCGCATCTGCCGTATCAGCTACAGGCCAGCGAAAACGGCCTGCCGATGATCGCGACGTCAGCCGGTTTGCTGAACCCGATTCGCGTTTCTGCTGACATCCTTAAAGCGCTGGCGGCACGCGCCACGGCGACGCTCGGCGGCGATCTGGACGGCGTGGTGATCACCGTTCCGGCCTATTTCGACGATGCACAGCGTCAGGGCACCAAAGACGCCGCGCGTCTGGCGGGCCTGCACGTGCTGCGTCTGCTGAACGAACCGACGGCGGCGGCGATTGCCTACGGCCTCGACTCCGGTCAGGAAGGGGTGATCGCGGTCTACGATCTGGGCGGCGGCACCTTTGATATTTCTATCCTGCGCCTGAGTCGCGGCGTGTTCGAAGTGCTGGCGACCGGCGGAGATTCCGCGCTCGGCGGCGATGACTTCGACCATCTGCTGGCAGATTACATCCGCGAGCAGGCGGGCATCAGCGATCGCAGCGATGCGCACGTGCAGCGTGAACTGCTGGATGCGGCCATCGACGCCAAAATCGCCCTGAGCGATGCACAGTCCGTCAGCGTGAACGTCGCAGGCTGGCAGGGTGAGATTACCCGCGATCGGTTCAGCGAACTGATTGCGCCTCTGGTTAAGCGTACCCTGCTGGCCTGCCGTCGCGCATTGAAGGATGCAGGCGTTGAGGCTAACGAGGTGCTGGAAGTGGTCATGGTTGGCGGCTCAACCCGCGTGCCGCTGGTACGCGAGCGCGTGGGGGAATTCTTTGGCCGCACGCCGTTGACCTCTATCGACCCGGACAAAGTGGTTGCCGTCGGCGCCGCTATCCAGGCCGATATCCTGGTCGGCAACAAGCCGGACAGCGAAATGCTGCTGCTGGACGTCATCCCGCTGTCTCTGGGTTTAGAAACCATGGGCGGCCTGGTGGAGAAAGTCATTCCGCGTAACACCACCATTCCGGTGGCGCGCGCGCAGGAGTTCACCACCTTCAAAGACGGCCAGACCGCGATGTCCATCCACGTGATGCAGGGCGAGCGTGAGCTGGTGCAGGACTGCCGCTCTCTCGCGCGCTTTGCGCTGCGCGGAATTCCAGCGCTGCCTGCGGGCGGGGCGCATATTCGCGTCACCTTCCAGGTGGATGCGGACGGCCTGCTGAGCGTCACGGCGATGGAAAAATCGACCGGTATCGAGTCGTCTATTCAGGTTAAGCCGTCCTACGGCCTGACCGATGGCGAAATCGCCTCCATGATTCAGGACTCAATGAGCTACGCCGAGCAGGATGTGAAGGCGCGTATGCTGGCGGAACAAAAAGTTGAAGCCGCACGCGTGCTGGAAAGCCTGAACGGCGCGCTCGCTGCCGACGCCGCGCTGTTAAGCGCCGCTGAGCGCCAGGTGATTGACGACGCTGCCGCGCGCTTAAGCGCCGTGGCCGAAGGCAATGACGCTGACGCGATAGAAGAAGCCATTAAAAACGTTGATAAACAAACCCAGGACTTCGCTGCTCGCCGCATGGACAAATCTGTCCGCGTCGCGCTGAAAGGCCAGTCCGTGGACGAGGTTTAATATGCCAAAGATTGTAATTTTGCCTCATGCGGACCTCTGTCCGGATGGCGCTGTTCTGGAAGCGAAGACCGGTGAAACCATTCTCGATGTAGCCCTGCGTGCAGGTATCGAAGTGGAACACGCCTGTGAAAAATCCTGTGCCTGCACCACCTGCCACTGCATCGTGCGTGAAGGTTTCGACTCTCTCGCCGAGAGCACCGAAGACGAAGACGACATGCTGGATAAAGCATGGGGTCTGGAGCCAGACAGCCGCTTAAGCTGCCAGGCCGCGGTGACCGATGAAGATCTGGTCGTGGAGTTCCCACGCTACACCATCAACCACGCACGCGAGCATTAATATGGGACTGAAGTGGACAGACAGCCGTGAAATCGGCGAAGCGCTCTACGACGCGAACCCGGATCTCGATCCGAAGACCGTACGATTCACCGACATGCATCAGTGGATCTGCGATTTAGAGGATTTCGACGACGATCCCAACGCATCCAATGAAAAAATTCTGGAGGCGATTCTGTTAGTCTGGTTAGATGAAGCAGAATAAATAACAAAACGGGCTGCCTTCAGGCGGCCCGTTTGCTAGTTGCTAATAAGGAAAAATAAAATGACCGAAGCGATGAAGATTACGCTCTCGAATCAGCCTGCCGACGCGCGCTGGGGCGAGAAAGCCACCTACAGCATTAATAACGACGGCATTACCCTGCACCTGACGGGCAACGATGATTTGGGCCTGATCCAGCGCGCCGCGCGTAAGATTGACGGCCTTGGCATTAAGCATGTGTCGCTGGAAGGGGAAGGTTGGGACACCGACCGCAGCTGGGCGTTCTGGGCAGGCTACAAAGGGCCGAAAGGCACCCGTCAAATTGAGTGGGCGAACCTCGACGAAGCCGGTCAGAAAGAGCTGGAAAGCCGCCTGAACATTATCGACTGGGTGCGCGACACCATTAACGCACCGGCGGAAGAGCTGGGGCCGGAACAGCTGGCGCAGCGCGCCGTTGACCTGCTGTGCGGTGTGGCGGGCGAAAAGATGTCCTACCGCATCACTAAAGGGGAAGACCTGCGCGAGCAGAACTACATGGGTATCCACACCGTGGGTCGTGGCTCAGAGCGTCCTCCGGTCCTGCTGGCGCTGGATTACAACCCAACCGGCGACAAAGAAGCCCCGGTCTTTGCCTGTCTGGTCGGGAAAGGCATCACCTTCGACACCGGCGGCTACAGCCTGAAGCAGAGCGCATTCATGGACTCCATGAAGTCCGACATGGGCGGCGCGGCGACCATTACCGGCGCGCTGGCCTTCGCCATCACCCGCGGCCTGAACAAGCGCGTGAAGCTCTATCTGTGCTGCGCGGACAACATGGTGAGCGGCAACGCCTTCAAGCTGGGCGACATCATTCGCTACCGCAACGGTAAAAACGTTGAGGTGATGAACACCGACGCCGAAGGCCGTCTGGTGCTGGCCGATGGCCTGATCGACGCCTCTGCGCAGAAGCCGGAGCTGATTATCGACATGGCGACCCTGACCGGCGCGGCGAAAACTGCCCTGGGTAATGACTATCACGCCCTGTTCAGCTTCGACGACAAGCTGGCCGCTCGCCTGCTGGCCAGCGCGGCGGCGGAAAACGAACCGTTCTGGCGTCTGCCGCTGGCCGAGTTCCACCGCAGCCAGCTGCCGTCTAACTTCGCCGAGCTGAACAACACCGCGAGCGCAGCGTACCCGGCGGGGGCAAGCACCGCAGCAGGCTTCCTGTCTCACTTCGTTGAGAACTACCATGAAGGCTGGCTGCACATTGACTGCTCCGCAACCTACCGTAAAGCGGCGGTTGAGCAGTGGTCTGCGGGTGCGACCGGTCTGGGCGTGCGTACCGTAGCGAACCTGCTGACGGCTGAGTAATGCTCTTTGCCCTCACCCTAACCCTCTCCCCATGGGAGAGGGCAGGGGTGAGGGGGAAATTCGACATCTGGAATTGTTATGTCAGAAACCAAAAACGAATTAGAAACCCTGTTGGAGCAGGCGGCGACCGAGCCCGCCCACCGTCCGGCCTTTTTCCGCACGCTGCTGGAATCCACCGTCTGGGTGCCGGGCACCGCAGCGGAAGGGGAGCAGGTTGTCGAAGACAGCGCGCTGGATCTGCTGCACTGGGAGAAAGACGACGGCACGTCGGTGATCCCGTTCTTTACTTCGCTCGAGGCCTTGCAGGAAGCGGTAGAAGACGAACAGGCGTTCGTGGTGATGCCGGTGCGCACGTTGTTCGAAATGACCCTGGGGCAGACGCTGTTCCTCAACGCCAAACTGCCGACCGGGAAAGAGTTTACTCCGCGCGAAATCGGCCACCTGATTGGTGACGAGGGCAACCCGCTCAGCACTCAGGAGGTGCTGGAAGGGGGCGAAACGCTGCTGCTGTCTGAAGTGGCCGAGCCGCCCGCGCAGATGATTGACTCCCTGACCACGCTGTTTAAAACCATCAAGCCGGTAAAACGCGCGTTTCTCTGCTCCATCAAAGAGAGCGCTGACGAAAAGCCTGTTCTGCTGATAGGGATTGAGGCCGACGGCGATATCGACGAGATCATCCAGGCGGCGGGAAGCGTGGCGACCGACACCCTGCCGGGCGATGAGCCGATTGATATCTGTCAGGTGAAGAAAGGTGAGAAGGGGATCAGCCACTTTATTACCGAGCACATCACCCCGTTCTACGAGCGTCGCTGGGGCGGCTTCCTGCGCGATCTTAAGACCAACCGCATTATCTGATTACAGCGGGGTGATCTTCACCCCGTTGCTTCCAGCAGCAGTAAATCCATCAGCAGCACCAGATTCGACTCAAACGACGTCACACCTGCGGCTTCGGCGGCGAAATGTACCGCTTCGTCATAGAGAGCAAAATGCACGTCCGCCATACCCGCCAGCGTATTGGCCGACGCGCGGGTAAACGCGACGATCGTCATGCCGACGTTTTTGGCGATCCGCGCTTTATCCAGTACCTGCTCCGTTTCGCCGCTGCGTGAAACGGCAATAAACACCTGATAGCGCGCGGCGTTGCTGAGAAAAATATTCCGGCTGTCTCCCGGCCCGGAGATGAACGCCGTTTTTCCCAGCACCTGCAACTTCTTGGTCAGGTACTCGGCAAAAAGGTACGAAAACCCGGCGCCGTAGAGAAAGAAGCTCTCTTTCTGGCGCAGCAGGCTGGCAAACTGCTGGCGTTTGTCCTGAGTGACCCACTGGAAGGTCTGCTGATAGTTGGCAACGAACCGGGTAAAAAGCGCGGGCATTTCCGCATGTTGCTCAGGCTGTACGGTGATATGCGGCGTGTCAGAAAGCAGCTGCTTGCAGTGCCAGATAAACTCGCTAAAGCCGCTAAACCCCAGCTTCTGGCACAGCCGCATAATCGTCGCGGTAGAGACAAATGTCGCCTGCGCCAGCTCGCGCACCGTGATGTTGCCCACCAGCAATGGATGCTCAGTGAGGTGGGCGAGGACGCGATACTCCGCGCGGGTCAGCGACGACCCGCGCGTTAACAGCGTTGCCAGGCGGTTATCCATTATTTCGCCGGTTCAACCGGCAGATCGTCTCGTGCACCCCATTCACTCCAGGCGCCGTCGTACAGGGTCACGTCATTTGCGCCAAGGGTTGCCAGCGCCAGGATCACCACGCAGGCCGTTACGCCGGAGCCGCAGCTTGCAATAACCGGACGATGCAAATCCACGCCCTGACGTTCAAAAATGGCACGCAATTCATCGGTGGTTTTCAGCTCGCCTTCAAACACCAGATCGCCCCACGGCACGTTCAGCGCCCCCGGGATATGTCCTCGTTTCAGTCCCGGTCGCGGCTCGTCCGCTTCTGCGTTGAAACGTGGAGCGGGACGCGCATCGACGATTTGCGCCGTGTTTTCGTGGCTCACGACCAGCACGTCGGTCAGGCGCTTGACCACGTTAGCGTCAAACGTGGCATCAAATTCCCCTTCCGGCAGCGTGACGTCACCCTGCTGAAGCGGTAGTTCGTCGCGCTTCCAGCCTGCAAGTCCGCCCGCCAGAATCGATACCTTTTCCACGCCGAAGTTTTTCAGCATCCACCACGCTCGCGGCGCGGAAAACAGATTACCTTCATCGTAAACAACAAGATGTTTATCTTTGCTGATGCCCAGCTCGCGCATCGCCACGGAAAACGCTTCCGGGCGAGGCAGCATGTGCGGCAGGGAAGAGGTGTGATCGGAGAGGGCTTCGATATCAAAAAATACCGCGCCAGGCAGGTGCCCTGCCCGGTATTCAGCGGGAACGTCACGATGCTCCTGGCCCGGAGGGGCCATGCGCGCGTCGATAATCTGAACTTCCGGGTCGTCGCCGTGCTCAATCAGCCAGTCGGCAGCGACAAAATATGAGGTGGACATGGTTGCCTCCATTCTTTTCCGTAAAAAAGGATTGTCGGTGTTTTTTCTGACACCGACAAGCTCACCACGTTCAACTCGCGAGCAAGCCCCTATTTTTTCACCGCTTCACCGTCCTGCCAGGCCTTTTGCAGCGCAGGCCAGTAGTCGCGGTTGGCTTCGATCATCTCATCCAGAATCGCTTTCGCGTGCTCCATGGTCGGCACGGTGCGGTTCAGAGTGAACGCCTGCAACGCTTTCTCGTAGCTGCCTTCGATGGTTGCCTCAACCAGCAGCTGTTCAGAGGCCAGCTGCTGTTGCAGGAGCGTCTGGTGGAACAGCGGCACCTGACCCACGCGGACGGGCTCCGGCCCTTCGGAGGTGATATAGGCAGGCACTTCCACCACCGCATCGTACGGCAGGTTGGTAATCGCCCCGCGGTTTTCCACCATCACCAGATGGCGGCTTCGCAGGTTGAACGCCAGCGAACAGGCGACGTCAACGATAAATTCACCGTGGACGCCCACGTGGAAGGCATCCGGTAAAATTCCGGTGCGTTGATATTCTTCGGCGGCGGCGAACAGCTTTTTCTCGCGCCCGTTCATCACTTCGTTGGCGCGGGTATAGTCCGGGTTTTGATGCTCCACAATCTGGTTCGGCATCAGGTAGTACTGTAGATACGGGTTCGGCAGGTACTCCGGGAAGTTATCCATAATCGGCTTGATATTGCGCCAGGTTTTCACCCACGACGGATCGGAATGCTGCGGATCGGTTTTAGCCGCATCTTCCGTCAGCAGGCCAAACTTCGCGATATGCTTACGCAACTCCGGGAGCTTGTCTTCGCCGTCCACCAGCACGCGGGTAAACCAGCCGAAGTGGTTCAGGCCGAAGTAGTCCACTTCCAGTTTATGACGATCCACGCCCAGAATGGCGCCCATATTGCGCATCGCGGCAACCGGCATATCGCAGATGTTCAGCACCCTCGCGTTCGGACGCAGGCGGCGCACGCCTTCCGCGACGATCGCCGCCGGGTTGGAGTAGTTCACGATCCAGGCTTTCTCGTGCGCGTAGCGATCGACCAGATCGATAAGCTCCACCATCGGCAGGATCGTGCGCAGGCCATATGCCAGCCCGCCGGGCCCGCAGGTCTCCTGGCCCACCACGCCGTGACGCAGCGGGATCTTCTCATCCTGCTCACGCATTTTGTACTGGCCGACGCGCATCTGGGCGAAGACAAAATGCGCGCCGCTAAAGGCCACTTCCGGGTCACTGGTGACGGTAAATTTGATGCTCTGGCTGTGGTCGCGAATAACCTTCTCCACCACGGGCGCGATGGTGTTCTGGCGCGCCTCGTCAATGTCATACAGGCGGATCTCTGCCAGAGGGAAATCGTGCAGACGCACCATGAGGCTTTTCACAATACCTGGCGTGTAAGTGCTACCGCCGCCGGCAATCGACAGAATAAATGGGGGTGTAAACATCTTTAGCTCCTTTCAGAGAAACGTCTCAACGGCTTCTCGCATTTTTTTGACATGCAGCCCGTAGACCACCTGAACGTTGTTACCTTGTTTGATAATCCCTTTCGCGCCGGTCGCTTTCAGGCGCGGTTCGTCGATGATGGCGACGTCCTTCACCGTGACGCGTAAGCGGGTGTAGCAGTTATCCACCACCTCTATGTTTTCCCGACCGCCCAGACCCACAACGATCGATTCGCCCAGCCCGTCGTTATTGCCCTTCGCCTGGTACTCCTGCTTGCTGTAAAGGCGTGTCTCCTGGTCCTCATCTTCACGCCCCGGCGTTTTCATGTTGAAGCGCAGGATCAGGAAGCGGAATACCACGAAATAAAGAGTGAACATGATCAGCCCGACCACGATGTACATGGGCCAGTTGGACTTCTCCGTGCCGAGCGGCAGGTTGTAGAGGATGAAATCGATAATCCCGTTGGCGCCGATGGCGTGAACGCCAAACAGCGAGAACAGCATCATGCCGATACCGGTCAGCACCGCATGCACCACGAACAGCAGCGGGGCGACAAACAGGAAGGAGAACTCAATCGGCTCGGTTACGCCGACCAGCAGCGAGGTCAGCGCCGCCGGGATCAGAATCGCTTTCGCCGCCGCTTTACGCTCTGGCCTGGCGGTCATATACATCGCCAGCGCCGCGGCAGGCAGGCCAAACATTTTGCTGATGCCGCGCGCATCCCACACCACGGTACTGCTGAGCTGCTTCACGTCCGGGCAGGCCATCTCGGCGAAGTAGATATTGCGCGCGCCCTGGTAAGCCGTACCGCACACCTCCTGCGTACCGCCCAGTTCGGTATACAGGAACGGCGTATAGACCAGATGATGCAGGCCCGTCGGCACCAGAATGCGTTCAAGGAAACCGTAGATCGCCACGCCAAACGGACCGGACCCTTTGATCGCCAGCGCCAGGGCGCTTATTCCATGCTGTGCGTACGGCCAGAGTTCGCTCATGATCACGCCGAGCAGCATAGAGACAGGCAGCATTACAATCGCGACAAAGCAGTGGCCGGAGTAAATCGCCATCGCGCCGTTAAACTGGACACCGGAATATTTGTTGTACAGATAACCGGAGAGCGCCCCGGTCAGGATCCCGGCGAAAACGCCCATTTCCAGCACCTGGACGCCCAGCACCATGCTTTGTCCGGCGGCTTTCATCTGTTCCGCAGGGGCCAGTTCCCCCTGAAGCTGTAACGTCACGTTCATGGCATTGATAAACACGATAAAAGTTACCAGCCCAATCAGCGCCGCGTAGCCTTTGTCTCGGGTTGCCAGTCCAATGGGGATACCAACGGCAAACACCAGCGCCAGGTTGACCAGCACCGACACGGCAGACTTGGCGATCAGCTGGCCGACACTCTGGATCAGCGGGTGGCCAAGAAACGGCAGGTACTCGGCCAGATTGCCGTTACCCAGCACATTCCCAAAGGCGATAAACAGGCCTACGATGGGTAAGATAAGTACAGGTCCGTAAAGTGATTTTCCGAAATTTTGTAGGGCGTTCACGGCTCGTTTCATGGCTTTCTCTCTTATTGAACCGCGCACTCAGGGTGCGTCATGGTCATAAAACTAGCAGGCCTGATGCGAGCTTATCCAGCTATCTTCTTGTTTTAAAAACAAATGACGTGAAAGGTAACATGTGACGTTATGCGCTGTGATCGCGGTTCCATCACGGCGTAGCGGCGTGATGCCATTCTGCGAGGTGCTTTCCAGATTATAAAATTGGACTTTTTGTATTAACGAAACTTGCGGATAATACTTATCCGGACGATGACCAACAGGCCCCTCAGGCCAGGGATACAGGATGAAACCGTTTCGCTTAGCTGCGATCTCTCTCGCGCTGCTCACCACCTTTACGCTTGTCGGCTGTGATAACAGCGACGACAAACCCCAGGCCGCTGCCCCCGCAGCGTCTACTGCATCAGAAAAGAAAACCCCGGCAACACCGGATCCTGAAAAGCTGGCTAAGCTGGCCGCGCAGAGTCAGGGTAAGGCGTTGACGCTGCTGGATGCCTCTGAAGTGCAACTCGACGGCGCCGCGACGCTGGTTCTGACCTTCTCTGTACCGCTGGATCCCAGCCAGGATTTTGCGAAAACGGTACATGTGGTGGATAAAAAAAGCGGCAAAGTGGACGGCGCCTGGGAACTGGCCCCCAATCTGAAAGAGCTGCGCCTGCGCCATCTGGAGCCGAATCGTAATCTGGTTGTCACCGTCGAACGTGATTTGCTGGCGCTGAACAAAGCGACATTCGGCATTGACTATGAAAAAGCGATCACCACCCGGGATGTTGAACCGACGGTCGGATTCGCCAGCCGCGGATCGCTGCTGCCGGGTAAAGTGGTGGAAGGGTTGCCGGTGATGGCGCTCAACGTCAACAATGTGGACGTGAACTTCTACCGCGTTAAGCCGGAGTCGCTGGCCTCGTTTGTCAGCCAGTGGGAGTACCGTAACTCGCTGACCAACTGGGAATCTGACAATCTGCTGAAGATGGCGGAACTGGTCTACACCGGCCGTTTCGACCTCAACCCGGCGCGCAACACGCGTGAAAAACTGCTCCTGCCGCTCAAAGATATTAAGCCGCTCCAGCAGTCTGGCGTCTATATCGCCGTGATGAATCAGGCTGGTCACTATAACTACAGTAACGCCGCGACGCTCTTTACCTTAAGTGATATTGGGCTGTCCGCTCACCGTTATCATAACCGCCTGGACATCTTCACCCAGAGTCTTGAAAACGGTGCGGCGCAGTCAGGCGTGACCATTACCCTTCTGAACGATAAAGGGCAGACTCTGGCCGAGGCGAACAGCGACGCCGATGGTCATGCGAAACTGGAAACCGATAAAGAAGCCGCGCTGATCCTTGCCAGTAAAGATGGCCAGACCACGCTTCTTGACCTCAAACTTCCGGCGCTGGATCTGGCGGAGTTTGATATCGCCGGTAACCCGGGTTACAGCAAACAGTTCTTTATGTTTGGCCCGCGCGATCTCTATCGTCCGGGTGAAACGGTGATCCTTAACGGCCTGCTTCGCGACAGCGATGGCAAACCGCTTCCCGAGCAGCCGGTAAAACTTGACGTGCTGCGTCCGGACGGACAGGTGGCGCGTACGGTCGTTGTGCAACCTGAGAATGGCCTTTATCGCTTCAACTATTCGCTTGATAGCGGCGCCCAGACCGGCATGTGGCATATTCGCGCGAATACGGGGGATAACCAGCAGCGCATGTGGGATTTCCACGTCGAAGATTTTATGCCTGAGCGTATGGCGCTGAATCTGACCGGGCAAAAAACGCCGGTTTCCCCGCAGGAGGATGTGGACTTTAACGTTGTGGGCTATTACCTGTACGGCGCGCCAGCTAACGGCAATTCTCTGCAAGGCCAGCTTTTCCTGCGTCCGCTACGTGACGCGGTGCCTGCGCTGCCTGGCTTCCAGTTCGGTGATATTGCCGAGGAGAACCTGAGCCGCAGCCTGGATGAAGTGCAGCTTACGCTGGACGAACAGGGGCGCGGACAGGTTACCACCGAAAGCCAGTGGAAAGAGGCGCACTCGCCGCTGCAACTGATTTTGCAGGCCAGCCTGCTGGAATCAGGTGGGCGTCCGGTAACGCGACGCGCTGAGCAGGCTATCTGGCCGGCGGCTGAGCTGCCGGGTATTCGCCCTCAGTTCGCCAGCAAGGCGGTTTACGACTACCGCACCGATACTACCGTCAACCAGCCGATCGTCGACGAGAACGGCAACGCCAGCTTCGACATCGTCTATGCCGATGCCAGCGGAGCCAAAAAGGCCGTTTCCGGATTACAGGTACGACTGATTCGCGAGCGTCGTGACTACTTCTGGAATTGGTCCGAGAGTGAGGGCTGGCAGTCTCAGTTTGATCAAAAAGATCTGGTTGAGGGCGAGCAGGAGCTAAACCTCAAGGCCGATGAAACCGGTAAAGTCACCTTCCCGGTGGAGTGGGGCTCATACCGTCTGGAAGTGAAAGCCCCTGATGACATGGTCAGCAGCGTGCGCTTCTGGGCAGGCTACAGCTGGCAGGATAACAGCGACGGCACCGGGGCCGCGCGCCCTGACCGCGTGACGCTGAAACTGGATAAGCCATCCTATCAGCCAGGCGATACCATCCAACTGCACATCGCCGCGCCGGCCGCAGGCAAGGGCTATGCGATGATCGAGTCCAGTGAAGGGCCGCTGTGGTGGAAAGAGATCGACGTACCGGCTAACGGTCTGGATCTCGCTATCCCGGTCGACAAGGCCTGGAAACGTCACGATCTCTATCTCAGCACGCTGGTGGTTCGTCCTGGCGATAAATCAAAATCCGCCACACCAAAACGGGCGGTTGGCCTGCTGCATCTGCCAATGGGGGACGAAAATCGTCGCCTGAACATCGCACTGGATAACCCGCAAAAAATGCGTCCGAACCAGACGCTTTCTGTGAAAGTGAAAGCCAGCGTAAAAGAGGGGGCTGTGCCACAGAAGGTGAACGTGCTGGTCTCGGCTGTCGATAGCGGCGTGCTGAACATTACCGACTACGTCACGCCGGATCCGTGGCAAGCTTTCTTCGGTCAGAAGCGCTATGGCGCGGACATCTATGATGTTTACGGCCAGGTGATTGAAGGTCAGGGACGTCTGGCCGCACTGCGCTTTGGCGGAGACGGCGATGAACTGAAACGCGGCGGTAAGCCACCGGTGAACCATGTCACCATTATTGCCCAGCAGGCGCAGCCGGTTACGCTTGATGCCAACGGCGAAGGTACCATCACGCTGCCGATTGGCGATTTCAACGGTGAACTGCGTCTGATGGCGCAGGCCTGGACGGAAGACGATTTCGGCAGCAGCGAAAGCAAAATCATTGTGGCGGCTCCGATTATCACCGAGCTTAACACGCCGCGGTTCCTCGCAAGTGGCGATACCTCCCGCCTGACGCTGGACCTGACTAACCTGACTGACCAGCCGCAAACGCTGAACATTGCGTTAACCGCAGCCGGTAAGTTGTCGCTCGAAGGTGCTCAGCCAGAGCCGGTTAAGCTGCCGCCTGGCGCACGTAGCACCCTGTTTATACCGGTGCGTGCCCTGGAGGGCTATGGCGATGGGCAAGTGACTGCTCAGGTGACGGGCCTTCAGCTCCCAGGTGAGACGTTTGCGCCGCAGCAGAAGAGCTGGAAAATTGGCGTGCGTCCCGCATTCCCGGCGCAAACCGTGAATACGGGCACGATGCTGAATCCTGGCGAATCCTGGAGTGCGCCAGCACAGCATATCGAAGGTTTCTCGCCTGCCACGCTACAGGGGCAACTGTTGCTCAGCGGTAAACCACCTTTGAACCTGGCGCGCTACATACGTGAACTTCAGGCCTATCCGTATGGATGTCTTGAGCAGACCACCAGCGGCCTGTTCCCGTCCCTCTACACCAACGCGGCACAGCTGAAGGCACTGGGCATTAAAGGCGATACCGACGATAAACGCCGTGCGGCCATTGATATCGGGATCTCCCGTCTGCTGCAAATGCAGCGTGACGATGGCGGTTTTGCCTTGTGGGATAAAAACGGCCCGGAAGAGTACTGGCTGACCGCCTATGTCACGGACTTCCTGGTGCGGGCAGGGGAGCAGGGTTACAGCGTGCCTGCCGAGGCGGTGAATAACGCCAACAGCCGACTGCTGCGCTATTTACAGGATCCGGGCATGATGTCCATCCGCTACAGCGACGACACCCAGGCCAGCAAATTTGCTGTCCAGGCGTATGCTTCGCTGGTGCTGGCGCGTCAGCAAAAAGCGCCGCTCGGTGCGCTGCGTGAAATCTGGGAGCGCCACGCTCAGGCTGCTTCCGGGCTTCCGTTGATGCAGCTGGGCATGGCACTCAAACTGATGGGGGATGCATCGCGCAGCCAGCAGGCGCTGGATCTGGCTCTCAAAACACCCCGTAACGACAGCCGAAACTGGATGGCGGATTACGGCAGCCAGCTGCGTGATAATGCCCTGATGCTCTCCCTGCTGGAAGAGTACAAGCTGCTGCCGGATGCGCAAAACAGGCTGCTGAACGCGTTATCTGAAGACGCGTTCAGCCAGCGCTGGCTGTCTACCCAGGAGAGCAATGCGCTGTTCCTGGCCGGACGATCACTGCAAACCTTGTCAGGTGCGTGGCAGGCAACGACCTCTCTCTCTGAACAGACCCAGAGCAGTGATAAAGCGCAGGTAGAAAACCTGAACGGCGATCAGATTGGTGCGTTGAAGATGACGAATACCGGCACTACGCCGCTGTGGGTACGACTGGACACTACTGGCTATCCGGAGTATGCGCCTCAGCCATCCTCTAATGTCTTGCAGATTGAACGTCATATCCTGGCGACAGACGGCAGCAGCAAGTCGCTCTCCTCTCTGAAGAGCGGTGAACTGGTTCTGGTATGGCTGGAAGTGAAGGCCAGCCAGAACGTGCCGGATGCGCTGGTGGTGGATCTGCTCCCGGCAGGTCTGGAGCTGGAAAACCAGAATCTGGCGAGCAGCAGCGCCAGCTTGCAGGACAGCGGCAGTGAAGTGCAAAACCTGCTGAATCAGATGCAACAGTCTGATATTCAGCACATGGAATTCCGCGACGATCGCTTTGTGGCCGCGGTGCCGGTCAATGAAGGTCAGCCGGTCACGCTGGTTTACCTGGCCCGTGCCGTTACGCCGGGAACCTACCAGGTGCCTGTTCCGATGGTCGAGTCCATGTACGTTCCGCAGTGGCGGGCAACGGGGGCGGCCAGTGGCCCGCTGATCGTTGTTCCGTAAGATGCGGATAGCACGCCTGATTCGCTCCCGCTGGCTGTGGCTGGCGGGAGCGCTTCTCGTTTCAGGGGGGCTGATTGTCGTCGCTGACCGCGTGTGGCCGTTGCCCCTGAAAGAGGTCAACCCTGCGCGAGTGGTGGTGGATGAGCAGGGTGTTCCGTTGTGGCGTTTTGCCGACAGCGAAGGCATCTGGCGCTATCCGGTTACCATTAAAGAGGTTTCCCCACGCTATCTTGAGGCGCTGATCCAGTATGAAGATCGCTGGTTCTGGGATCACCCGGGCGTCAATCCGCTATCTGTACTGCGTGCCGCCTGGCAGGATCTCACCTCCGGGAGAGTGGTTTCTGGCGGGAGCACGCTTACCATGCAGGTGGCACGCCTTCTGGATCCGCATCCGCGAACCTTTGGCGGTAAAATTCGTCAGCTGTGGCGGGCGATGCAGCTGGAGTGGCATCTCTCCAAGCGTGAAATCCTGACGCTGTATCTGAACCGTGCCCCGTTTGGCGGCACGTTGCAGGGCGTGGGCGCGGCAAGCTGGACTTACCTTGGCAAACCGCCGTCTCAGCTGAGCTATTCCGACGCGGCGCTGCTGGCTGTACTACCACAAGCACCCAGCCGTCTGCGCCCGGACCGCTGGCCGGAACGTGCCGAAGCGGCGCGGAACAAAGTACTCGACCGCATGCTGACTCAGGGCGTCTGGTCTGAGAAGCAGGTGAAAGAGTCCCGTGAAGAGCCGGTCTGGCTGGCCCCCCGGCAGATGCCGCAACTGGCGCCGCTCTTTTCCCGCATGATGCTGAGTAAAAGTCGTGACACAAAAATAGTCACCACGCTGGATGCAGCATTGCAACGACAGCTTGAAGAGCTGGCAATGAACTGGAAATCACGCCTGCCCGCCCGCAGTTCGCTGGCGATGATCGTCGTGGAACATACATCCATGAAAGTGCGTGGCTGGGTAGGCTCGGTAGATATCAATGATGACAGCCGTTTCAGCCACGTAGATATGGTCAATGCGATCCGATCGCCGGGATCGGTTCTCAAACCATTCATCTATGGCATGGCGCTGGACGATGGTCTGATCCATCCCGCTTCGTTATTACAGGATGTTCCAAGAAAAACGGGGGATTATCGTCCCGGCAACTTTGACAGCGGCTTCCATGGGCCGGTCAGTATGAGCGAAGCCCTGGTGCGTTCCCTCAACCTGCCTGCGGTGCAGGTTCTGGAAGCGTACGGCCCAAAACGTTTTGCCGGAATGCTGAGCAACGCGGGATTACCGCTCATTCTGCCTGCGGGGGCACAGCCCAACCTCTCTCTGATCCTGGGGGGCGCAGGCGCACGCCTGGATGATATCGCTGCCGCCTATAGCGCCTTTGCGCGTCAGGGTAAGGCGGGCCGGCTGCGTTTACAGCCGGGCGATCCGCTGATCGAACGTCCGCTGTTATCGCAGGGGGCGGCGTGGATTATTCGTCGCATTCTCGCTAATGAAGCACAGCCCCTGCCGGACAGTGCGCTGCCCCAGGTTGCGCCGCTGGCGTGGAAAACGGGCACCAGCTATGGCTACCGAGATGCCTGGGCCATCGGCCTGAATGCCCGCTATGTCATCGGAATCTGGACCGGACGCCCGGACGGCACGCCCGTTGCCGGGCAGTTTGGTTTCGCCAGCGCGGTACCGCTCCTGAATCAGGTCAATAACATGCTTCAGTCCCGCTCGATGGTGGATGAAGCGCGCCTGCCGCGCGATCCGCGTCCCGCAAGCGTAGGACGGGGCGTGATTTGCTGGCCGGGGGGCCAGTCCCTGCCTGAAGGGAGCGAAAACTGTCGGCGTCGGCTGTCAACCTGGCTGCTGGAAGGCAGTGAACCGCCTACGCTGCTGCTGCCGGAACAGGAAGGTATTCGTGGGATCCGTTTCCCGGTCTGGCTGGATAAAGAAGGCAAACGCGTTGCGGCGGATTGTCCTGATGCGACAGAAAAAGTGCTGGATGTCTGGCCGCTACCGCTGGAGCCATGGCTGCCTGCTGCCGAAAAACGGGCTGCTCGTCTCCCCGCCCGTTCAGCGATTTGCCCTCCGCTGGATAACCATAATGCGGCGCCGCTGATGTTGTCAGGCGTCAGAGAAGGGGCGGTAATTAAACGTCTTCCAGGTGAGAAAAATATTACCCTCAACGTTTCAACCAGCGGCGGGGAGGGGCAACGATGGTGGTTTTTGAATGGCGAACCGCTGGACGGGCATCAGAAGAATTATTCACTGCAATTATATTTGCCTGGTAAATATCAATTAATTTTATTAGATGAAACAGGACAAACGGTGACGGTGAATTTTGAATTAGATCGCTAAGTGTTACTCCTCAAGAGTTAGCTTGATAATTATCAATATTCGTTCCTGAAAAAAAACGAGAATGCGTTTTTATTTGAAGGAACGAGCAATGAAAAAAAATAAACATCAGGGAGAAGGGCTTATTCCCGCCATATCCCGGCGTCATTTTATTCAGGCAGGGTCGGCGCTCGCCGCCCTGCCGTTTGTCGTCAAAACCGGCAAAGTACAGGCACAGGACGCGGCGGTTTCAGACGCTACGCCTGAAGAAAAAGTGGTGCAAACCTGTAGTACGTTTGACTGCGGCGGCAAGTGTGATATTCGTGCTCACGTCAGTGATGGCGTTGTGACCCGAATTTCAACGCGACCGGATAACGCGCTGGATCCGCAGATGCCAGTGATGCGCGCCTGCGTTCGTGGTCGGGCTTATCGGAAATTTGTTTATCATCCCGATCGGCTTAAATATCCAATGAAACGCGTGGGTAAACGTGGCGAAGGAAAATTCGAACGTATTACCTGGGATGAAGCCACCACCCTTATTGCGAATCAATTAAAAACTATTACGCAAAAATACGGTGCTGCGTCACGCTATGTTCATGTGGGCACCGCGGTGTCCGGCGGGACCTTTTCCGGCGATAAAATGGTTCGTCGTCTGCTCAACTTAACCGGCGGCTATCTCGAAAGCTATCACTCGGTCAGTATGGGTAACACGGCGGCGGCAACGCCGTATACCTATGGCACCGCCGCCAGCGGCAGCTCTCTGGACACGCTGCTGGACACCAAACTGGTCATTCTCTGGGGGCATAACCCGACGGAAACCATCTTCGGGCACAGCAACCACTTCTACCAGAAGATGAAGCAAAACGGCACGCGCTTTATCGTTGTTGACCCACGCTATTCCGATACGGTTTCCTCCCTTGCCGATCAGTGGATCCCATTGCTTCCTGCCACGGACAACGCCCTGATGGACGCGATGATGTATGTGATCGTCACGGAGAATCTGCACGATCGCGACTTTATTCAACGCTACACCCTGGGCTTTGACGAAGACGCCATGCCAGAAGGCGTTCCGGCCAATGAATCCCTGATGGCTTACCTGAGCGGTGCAAAGGATGGCGTGGCGAAAACGCCCGAGTGGGCAGAGAAAATCACTCACGTGCCTGCACAAACTATTCGTCAGCTGGCGCGCGACTACGCAACCACCAAACCCGCCGCGCTGATCCAGGGCTGGGGACCGCAGCGTCACAACTGCGGCGAGCGCACCGCGCGCGGCTCGACGATACTGGCCACGCTGACGGGTAACGTTGGGGTGAAAGGCGGCTGGGCAGCAGGCTATGGAGGCTGCGCAAACCGCAAATTTGCGGCCGGGCCAGAGATGCCGGACAACCCGGTCAAAGCCAAAATTTCGGTCATGAACTGGGTGCAGGCTGCTGATGATGCTTCTAAGGTAACCGCGGAAGATGGCCTGAAGGATGCTGAGAAGCTGGACAGCAATATCCGCATCCTGTTCTCGCTGGCGGGCAATTATCTGGCTAACCAGAACCCGGATCTTCATCAGGCAACCCGTGTCCTGGAAGACGAGTCGAAAATCGAGTTTATCGTCGCAAGCGATCTGTTTATGACGCCTAGCGCCAGATACGCCGACCTGCTTTTGCCGGAAACCAGCTTTATGGAACGCTGGAATATCGGCGAAACCTGGGGCACGGCAAGCTATCTGATCCTGTCAGAAAAGCTCATTGAACCTGAATTTGAACGCCGTTCAGACTACGACTGGCTGCGGGAGGTCGCTGCTAAGCTTGGCGTCGAGCCAGCGTTCAGCGAGGGCCGTGACGAAAAAGCGTGGATTGAGCACATCTGGGAGCAGACGCGGCTGTCCATGCCGGATGAAAACCTGCCGGACTTCGCGACGCTACAGAAGACGCGTCAGCATCTTTTCAAAAGCGCGCCGTACGTTGCCTTTGAAGACAACATTCGCGATCCGCAGAATCATCCGTTCCCGACGCCGTCCGGAAAAATTGAGATCTTCTCGAAGCGTCTGTACGACATGCATCACCCGGAAATTCCGGCGCTGTCGCACTACGTGCCTGCCCATGAAGGGCCGGAAGACGAGCTGGCGAAAACCTTCCCGCTCCAGCTGATCACCTGGAAAGGGAAAAACCGCGCTAACTCCACCCAGTACGCCAACCCGTGGTTAATTGAGGCGCAGCAGCAAAAGCTGTGGATCAACCCGCAGGATGCGCAAAAGCGCGGCATTGCGCAGGGGGATACCGTGCGTATTCATAACGCGCGCGGCATTTGCGAGATCCCGGCGGAGGTCACGCCGCGCATCATTCCAGGCGTGGTGGCCATGCAGGCAGGCGCCTGGTGGCAGCCGGACGAGCAGGGTATCGATAAAGGCGGCTGCGCGAACGTGCTCAGTTCCGCCCGTATTACCGCGCTTGCGAAAGGGAATTCCCATCAAACCATGCTGGTGGAGGTAGCTAAAGCATGAGTCAGTTTAAACATTACGCACCGGTGAGCGACAAACAGCTGGGTTTTTATATCGACTCTTCTCGCTGCTCGGGCTGCAAGGCATGCCAGGTGGCGTGCAAAGATAAAAACAACCTTGAGGTCGGACGTCGTTTCCGTCGCGTTTATGAAGTCAATGGCGGGAATTTCATCCCAACCGGGCAGGGCGGCGTCAGCAACAATGTGTTTGCCTACACGCTCTCTATTTCCTGTAACCACTGTGCAGACCCAATCTGCACTAAAAACTGTCCGACCACGGCGATGCACAAGCGTCCGGGAGACGGCATTGTGCGCGTTGATACTGATAAGTGCGTCGGCTGCGGCTACTGCGCATGGTCTTGCCCTTACGGCGCGCCACAGCTCAACGAGCAGACCGGGCAGATGTCCAAATGTGATTTCTGCGTGGATCTCCAGGCGAAGGGAGAGCAGCCCGTCTGTGTGGCAACCTGTCCACTCGAAGCGATTAAATTCGGGCCGATTGATGAACTGCGGGCGAAGTATGGTGCGGTCTGTGATGTGAAAGGCCTGCCTGATTCCTCCATCACCAAACCAAACCTGGTGATCAAAGCGCATCAGGGCGCAGAGAAAGAGGGGAAACGTCATGCATGAGTTACCGCTGCTGATTTTTACGCTGTTCCTGCAAGGATCGGTTGGCGTTACGCTGTGGCTGGCGTTCGGAAGCACGCAACGTAGCGCGCTGCTGCCGGCTGCCGGAGCGTTTATGCTGGCGAGCCTGGGGCTGCTCGCCTCCGCGCTGCACATGGGCTATCCGCTTAATGCTTTTAACGCGCTGCGCCACGTATCCAGCTCCTGGCTGAGCCGTGAGATTATCTTTGCCAGTCTTTATCTTGCGGCGCTTGGCTTCGCAACGCTGCTGATGTTTGTCAAAAAGCCAGGCTGGAAGCCACTGTTGGTTGTGGCAGGTCTGGTTGGTTTAGTCGATGTGTTCTGCATGGCGCAGATCTACATGCACGCATCCGTGGTGACATGGCAGCATGTTAACACTCTGGTGCTGTTTATCGGTTCGGTGGGGATTATCGGCTCAGCCTGCATGGCCGTTGGGACGCGTTCCCAGTCAACCGTGCGTGCGGCGATTGTCATTATCACGCTGCTGGTGCTTGTGCGTCTGGTGATGCAGCCCGTCTGGCTGGCAGATATTACGGCTATGGACCACACCGTGGTGACGTTCCCTCATGCACCGCTACAGATGCTGGAGCAACTGCGAACCGTTCATCTGCTGAGCTGGTGCGTATCCGTTGCGGGTATGCTGTGCTTTGCTGCGGGCGGTCTGAAAGCGGCGCGATCTCCCATACTGCTGGGAGGCGCGTTGCTGATTGTCGGTGAGCTGATGCTGCGCTTTGTTTTCTTCAGTATTGGCTGATGGGCGGATTGACCTTTGCCCCGGCGATGGACGTGACGCATGCGTGCGTCCGTCGCCGTTTTCGCCACTCTTCCTGCCTCGCCTGCGCTGACGTCTGTCCTGTGCAGGCTTTTTCTTTTACCGACTCAGGCGTCTCGGTTGATGACAGCCGCTGTATTGAATGCGGTGACTGCCTGTTCGTCTGCCCCGCTGGGGCCATCACCGGCATCACGCCGCGAAAACGCTTTCTGAGTGGCGATACGCTTGTTGGGCCGTTTACTGACCGTGCGCCAGGGGTGAATGAGCTTCTGCTGTGGCACGCGCAGTACCACGTTCGTTTTATCAGTATCGACGCGGAGCAGAATCCTGACTGGTTGCTGGCTATTGCCCGGCTGAATCTGGCGCTTCGTCGACGCGGTGAAGCGGCGTGGGCGTTTAAACATATACCCGTCAACGAGGTTAATACCGCCCGGCGTGCGCTGATGCACGTTCCCCGTGAGGATGTCCGGGTCTGTAGCGTCGTGCCCGGTCAGCGTGAGCTGCGCAGGGCGTTTTCTGCGTTTAGCGAGGCAGAGATAACTCTCGATACCGAATCCTGCGTACTCTGCGGCGCGTGCTGGCGGAGTTGTACGGAAAACGCGATTCGGTTTGAGAACGCTGAACTGGTCGTGGAAACCGGACGCTGTACGGGGTGCGGCGGCTGCGAAGCGGTATGCCAGCATGCGGCGATAAACGTGACGCAAACAGAAGGAACAGCGAAAAGCGTGACCATACCGGCATATGAAGCCGTTTGCCTGACGTGCCACCGTCATTTCTGGTCATTTACGTCTGATGAAAAGCAGTGTCCGCTCTGTTTTCATCATCAACACGGTATGCGAAATACGAGCTGTTGCTAATCTTCGTCTCATTTTAAAAAAATGTTATGCATAACCATAGGCAATGGCGCTATTGCTCTTTATAATCCGCGCCACACCATACTCAGGTATGCAAAAACAACAGAACATTTTACAGAGGTTATCAATGGCTATTGAACGTACTTTTTCCATCATCAAACCAAACGCGGTGGCAAAAAACGTTATTGGCAGCATCTTCGCTCGCTTTGAATCAGCAGGGTTTAAGATCGTTGGCACCAAAATGCTGCACCTGACCGTTGAACAGGCTCGCGGTTTCTACGCTGAGCACGAAGGTCGCCCATTCTTTGACGGTCTGGTCGAGTTCATGACTTCTGGCCCAATCGTGGTATCCGTACTGGAAGGCGAAAACGCGGTACAGCGTCACCGCGATCTGCTGGGTGCAACCAACCCGGACAACGCGTTGGCAGGTACTCTGCGCGCCGACTACGCAGACAGCTTCACCGAGAACGGCACCCACGGTTCCGACTCTGTTGAATCTGCTGCGCGCGAAATCGCGTTCTTCTTCGCTGAAGGCGAAGTGTGCCCGCGCACTCGCTAATAATTTCGTAAATGCTGCGTGCAAACGTGGCATCCCTGCGCCAGACTTTGTACAATGCAACGCCCCGGACGAGCAGACTGCTTACCGGGGCGTTTCTTTTCAACCCACCAAGGGCCACAACGTGTAACAACGAGGCCGGAAAAAATTATGTCTGAATTAGTGAATACCTCCGAAGTCGCCATTCCTGCGGTTCCCAATAAAAATGGAAAAATTAACCTGCTGGACCTGAACCGTCAGCAGATGCGCGAGTTCTTTAAAGAGATGGGCGAGAAGCCGTTTCGTGCCGATCAGGTCATGAAATGGATGTACCACTATTGCAGCGACAACTTTGATGACATGACGGACATCAACAAAGTGCTGCGCAATAAGCTTAAAGAAGTGGCTGAAATCCGCGCACCGGAAGTGGTGGAAGAGCAGCGCTCTTCAGATGGCACCATCAAGTGGGCCATTGCCGTTGGCGATCAGCGCGTTGAAACCGTGTATATCCCGGAAGACGATCGCGCCACGCTGTGCGTCTCTTCTCAGGTGGGCTGTGCGCTGGAGTGCAAATTCTGCTCTACGGCGCAGCAGGGCTTTAACCGTAACCTGCGCGTGTCGGAAATCATCGGCCAGGTCTGGCGTGCCGCGAAAATCGTGGGCGCGGCGAAAGTCACCGGTACACGTCCAATCACCAACGTGGTGATGATGGGGATGGGTGAACCGCTGCTCAACCTGACCAACGTCGTTCCGGCGATGGAAATTATGCTCGACGATTTCGGTTTTGGCCTGTCCAAGCGCCGCGTTACGCTCTCTACTTCCGGCGTGGTGCCTGCGCTGGACAAACTGGGCGATATGATTGACGTTGCGCTGGCCATCTCTCTTCACGCGCCAAACGACGCCATCCGTGACGAAATTGTGCCGATCAACAAAAAGTACAATATCGAAACCTTCCTGGCTGGCGTGCGCCGTTACCTGGAGAAATCCAACGCTAACCAGGGCCGCGTGACCATTGAATACGTGATGCTGGATCATGTTAACGACGGTACCGAGCATGCACATGAGCTGGCTGAACTGCTTAAAGATACGCCATGCAAGATCAACCTGATCCCATGGAACCCGTTCCCGGGCGCGCCGTATGGCCGTAGCTCGAACAGCCGTATCGATCGCTTCTCAAAAGTGCTGATGGAGTATGGTTTCACCACCATCGTACGTAAAACTCGTGGCGACGATATCGACGCAGCCTGTGGCCAGCTGGCGGGTGACGTTATTGACCGTACCAAGCGTACGCTGCGTAAGCGTATGCAGGGTGAGTCAATCGCGGTTAAAACCGTTTGATTATTATGCAGACACGGCGCATTTTTTGCGCCGTGAAGCATTAATTTACTGAATATTCAGTCACAATCATTACGACTGATTAATAATTACGGTGCGTTTCATACGACTTTCGGGCAGTATGTAACGACGTAACAACAGTTTAGCGTGAAGGCCTGCCAGCGCTGTCATCTGCGGCCCGACAGTCTTATACTGTTTGTTCCAGGTTAACTGACCTAAAGTTTCGCGGTGCGGGTGGCATTGTGACTCACCGGCACCTGAACCCTTATTTTCACGTACCAGTAGTTGTAGCGAATGAATACTGAAGCCACTCACGATCAAAATGCAGCACTCTCCACTGGCGTTCGTCTTCGCAACGCCCGTGAACAACTCGGACTTAGCCAGCAAGCCGTTGCAGAACGCCTGTGCCTGAAGGTTTCCACCGTTCGCGATATTGAAGAAGATAAGGCACCCGCCGATCTGGCTTCAACGTTTCTGCGCGGTTATATCCGTTCTTACGCCAAACTGGTTCATATCCCTGAAGACGAATTACTGCCGATGATGGAGAAGCAGGCGCCTGTGCGTGCGGCAAAAGTTGCGCCGATGCAAAGCTTCTCTCTGGGAAAACGTCGTAAAAAACGCGATGGCTGGCTGATGAGCTTTACCTGGCTGGTCCTGTTTGTGGTTGTCGGCCTGACGGGCGCATGGTGGTGGCAAAACCACAAAGCGCAGCAGGAAGAGATCACCACCATGGCCGATCAGTCCTCCGCTGAGCTTAATCAGTCTGGTAATAACGGCGCGCAAAGCGTGCCGTTGAGCACCGAAGGGGCGACCTCCAGCGAACCTCAGTCGGCAGCAAGCAACACGCCTGCAACCGAGCCAGCGGCGACGCCAGAAGCGACGGCGAATACCGCGCCAGCCACCCAGACCCAGGATCAGAACGCGGTCGTATCACCTTCTCAGGCCAATGTTGATACCGCCCCTGCGGCAACGGCACCGGCAGAGAACACCGCGGCGTCACTGCCAACTGACCCGGCTGGCACGGCGGCACCTGCCGTGGACCCGAATGCGCTGGTGATGAATTTTACGGCTGATTGCTGGCTGGAAGTGACTGACGCGACAGGTAAAAAGCTGTTCAGCGGCCTGCAACGTAAAGATGGCACGTTAAATCTAACGGGCCAGGCACCTTACAAGCTTAAAATCGGCGCACCGGCAGCGGTACAGATCCAGTATCAAGGAAAACCTGTCGATCTGAGCCGCTTTATCAGAACTAACCAGGTTGCGCGTCTTACCGTTAATGCCGAACAATCAGCAGCACAGTAACAGACGGGCAATGCGGGAGATTTTACATGCATAACCAGGCTCCTATTCAACGTAGAAAATCGAAACGGATTTACGTTGGGAACGTGCCAATCGGCGATGGGGCGCCTATCGCCGTCCAGTCGATGACCAATACGCGTACTACGGATGTAGAAGCGACGGTCAATCAAATCAAAGCATTAGAACGCGTCGGCGCGGACATCGTTCGCGTCTCTGTGCCTACCATGGACGCCGCCGAGGCGTTCAAACTGATCAAGCAGCAGGTGAGTGTTCCGCTGGTTGCCGATATTCACTTCGATTACCGTATCGCGCTGAAAGTCGCTGAATACGGTGTCGATTGTCTGCGTATTAACCCAGGCAACATCGGCAACGAAGAGCGCATTCGCATGGTGGTTGACTGCGCCCGCGACAAAAACATTCCAATCCGTATCGGCGTGAACGCTGGCTCTCTGGAAAAAGATCTCCAGGAAAAGTACGGTGAGCCGACGCCGCAGGCGCTGCTCGAATCCGCCATGCGTCACGTCGATCACCTGGATCGCCTTAACTTCGATCAGTTCAAAGTGAGCGTCAAAGCGTCTGACGTCTTCCTGGCCGTTGAATCGTATCGTCTGCTGGCAAAACAGATCGATCAGCCGCTGCACCTTGGCATCACCGAGGCGGGCGGTCTGCGCAGCGGTTCGGTAAAATCGGCGATTGGTCTCGGCCTGCTGCTCTCTGAAGGCATCGGTGACACGTTACGCGTCTCCCTGGCCGCCGATCCGGTGGAAGAGATCAAAGTCGGTTTCGACATCCTGAAATCACTGCGTATCCGCGCGCGTGGGATCAACTTCATCGCCTGCCCAACCTGTTCACGTCAGGAGTTTGACGTGATCGGCACCGTGAATGCTCTGGAGCAGCGCCTGGAAGACATCATCACCCCGATGGACGTTTCCATCATCGGCTGCGTGGTGAACGGTCCGGGTGAAGCGCTGGTGTCCACGCTGGGCGTGACCGGCGGTAACAAGAAAAGTGGTCTCTATGAGGATGGCGTTCGTAAAGATCGTCTGGATAATAGTGATATGATCGACCAGCTCGAAGCCCGCATTCGTGCAAAAGCGACGATGATGGACGAAGCGCAGCGCATCAGCGTTCAGCAGGTTGAAAAATAACGTGATGGGAAGCAGGCTGCTTCCCATGTATGATTGAACCCATTCTTTGGGTTCTTTTTTGTATATAGAAAGAGAATAAACGTGGCAAAAAACATTCAAGCCATCCGCGGCATGAACGATTATCTGCCTGGCGAAACCGCCATCTGGCAGCGCATTGAAGGCACACTGAAGCAGGTGCTCGGCAGCTACGGTTACAGCGAAATTCGTTTGCCGATTGTAGAGCAGACCCCGTTATTCAAACGCGCGATCGGCGAAGTAACCGACGTGGTTGAAAAAGAGATGTATACCTTTGAGGACCGCAACGGCGACAGCCTGACCCTGCGTCCTGAGGGGACGGCGGGTTGCGTACGCGCCGGCATCGAACATGGTCTCCTGTACAATCAGGAGCAGCGCCTGTGGTATATCGGCCCGATGTTCCGCCACGAACGTCCGCAAAAAGGCCGCTACCGTCAGTTCAACCAGCTTGGCGTGGAAGTGTTTGGTCTGCAAGGACCAGATATCGATGCTGAACTGATTATGCTTACTGCCCGCTGGTGGCGTGCGCTCGGTATTTCTGAGCACGTATCCCTGGAGCTGAACTCTATCGGTTCTCTGGAAGCGCGTGCGAACTATCGCGATGCGCTGGTGGCGTTCCTGGAACAGCACAAAGAGAAGCTCGACGAAGACTGTAAGCGTCGTATGTACAGCAACCCGCTGCGCGTACTCGATTCCAAAAATCCTGACGTACAGGCGCTGCTGAATGATGCGCCAGCGCTGGGTGACTACCTGGATGAGGATTCCCGCGAACACTTTGCCGGCCTGTGCAAGCTGCTTGAAGCGGCGGGCATTGCTTATACCGTTAACCAGCGTCTGGTGCGCGGTCTGGACTACTACAACCGCACCGTATTTGAGTGGGTCACCACCAGCCTCGGTTCGCAGGGCACCGTCTGTGCTGGCGGTCGTTATGACGGTCTGGTCGAGCAACTGGGTGGTCGCGCAGCACCGGCAGTAGGCTTCGCGATGGGCCTTGAGCGACTTGTTTTGCTGGTTCAGGCAGTTAATCCGGAATTTAAAGCCGATCCTGTTGTCGATATATACCTGGTGGCCTCAGGTGCGGATACGCAGTCTGCGGCAATGCAGCTTGCCGAACGCGTGCGCGATGCGCTGCCGGACGTTAAGCTGATGACCAACCACGGCGGCGGCAACTTTAAAAAACAGTTTGCTCGTGCCGATAAGTGGGGCGCAAGTATCGCACTGGTGCTGGGTGAGTCCGAAGTGGCCAACGGCGAAGTGGTAGTTAAAGACCTGCGCTCTGGTGAGCAAACTACGGTAACGCAGGATGGCGTTGCGGCGCACTTGCGCACTCTATTGGGCTAAGGAGAAGGACTGCGTGGAAATTTACGAGAACGAACACGACCAGGTTGATGCGGTTAAACGCTTCTTTGCTGAAAACGGCAAGGCACTGGTTGTAGGGGTTATTTTAGGTGTTGGTGCGCTGGTAGGCTGGCGTTACTGGAACAATCATCAGGCTGACTCTGCTCGCGGTTCGTCCCTGAACTACGAAAATACCGTTAGCGCAATCCGTGCCGATCAGCCGCAAACGCTGACGGCTGCGGAGAAATTTGCCGCTGACAACAAAAACACCTACGGCGCGCTGGCTGCGCTGGAAGTGGCTCAGCAGTATGTTGATAAAAACGAACTGGACAAAGCCGCTGCGCAACTGTCTCAGGGGCTTGCTGCTGCCAGTGACGATAATCTGAAAGCGGTGATCAATCTGCGTCTGGCGCGTATCCAGGTTCAGCAGAAAAAAGCCGACGACGCGCTCAAAACGCTTGATACCATTAAAGGCGAAGGCTTTGCCGCTATTGTTGCCGATCTTCGCGGTGAAGCACTGCTGAGTAAGGGTGATAAAGCGGGCGCGCGTAAAGCGTGGCAAGCTGGCGTGGATAGTAAAGCTTCACCTGCGCTGAGCGAAATGATGCAGATGAAAATAAATAATTTGTCCGTCTG
Organism: Enterobacter sp. MGH119; assembly: GCF_001037675.1. Lineage (NCBI taxonomy): Bacteria > Pseudomonadati > Pseudomonadota > Gammaproteobacteria > Enterobacterales > Enterobacteriaceae > Enterobacter > Enterobacter sp. MGH119. The sequence continues at coordinate 81,795 of NZ_KQ089929.1, forward strand.
AGAGGGACCCAATGCAATTGCGTAAATTACTTCTGCCAGGACTGCTTTCTGTTACGTTATTGAGTGGTTGTTCACTGTTCAGTGGCGAAGAAGACGTTGTTAAAATGTCCCCGCTGCCGACGGTTGAAAACCAGTTCACCCCATCCACCGCCTGGGACACTTCCGTAGGCGATGGTATTGGCGATTTTTATTCCAACCTGCACCCGGCATTTGCTGACGGCGTTGTCTATGCGGCCGATCGCAAAGGCACCGTTAAAGCGCTGAACGCTGATGACGGAAAAGAAGTGTGGTCCATTAACCTGGCGGAAAAAGACGGCTGGTTCTCCCGTAAACCTGCACTGCTTTCTGGCGGCCTGACCGTTACTGGCGGTCACGTGTATGTGGGCAGCGAAAAAGCGCAGGTTTACGCGCTGAATGCCAGCGACGGTTCGGTTGCATGGCAGACCACCGTTGCCGGTGAATCCTTGTCGCGTCCGGTTGTCAGCGACGGCCTGGTGCTGATCCATACCAGCAACGGCCAGTTGCAGGCGCTGAACGAAGCCGATGGTCTGGTAAAATGGACGGTTAACCTGGATATGCCAGCGCTGTCTCTGCGTGGTGAATCTGCTCCGGCGACCGCATTTGGTGCCGCCATTGTGGGCGGTGACAACGGCCGTGTCAGCGCGGTACTGATGCAGCAGGGCCAGATGATCTGGCAGCAGCGTATTTCCCAGGCGACCGGTTCAACTGAAATCGACCGTCTGAGTGACGTGGACACCACGCCAGTTATCGTCGACGGTGTGGTTTACGCGCTGGCGTATAACGGCAACCTGACGGCGCTGGACCTGCGTAGCGGCCAGATCATGTGGAAACGTGAGCTGGGTTCCGTGAACGATTTCATCGTCGACGGCAACCGTATTTATATGGTGGATCAGAACGACCGCCTGCTGGCGCTGAGCACCGAAGGTGGCGTAACGCTGTGGACGCAAAGCGATCTGCTGCACCGTCTGCTGACCGCACCGGCACTGTATAACGGCAGCCTGGTGGTGGGCGACAGCGAAGGCTATATGCACTGGATCGATCCAGAGAATGGCCGCTTCGTGGCACAGCAGAAAGTGGATAGCTCAGGCTTCCTGACGGAGCCCGTTGTGGCTGACGGCAAACTGCTGATTCAGGCAAAAGACGGCACGCTGTACGCGATCACGCGTTAATTACACGGCGGTTGTAGTATACTAAACGGCTCCTGTTCACTCAGGAGCCGTTTTGACATTTTTAAAAACGCTGCGAAAGCGACGTTATTTTGAATTTTATGAGGCTTCAAACATGGTACCTGTGGTCGCGCTTGTCGGGCGCCCTAACGTTGGAAAATCCACTCTTTTTAACCGTTTAACACGCACCCGTGATGCGCTGGTTGCGGATTTCCCGGGGCTGACGCGTGACCGTAAGTACGGTCGTGCAGAGGTGGAAGGACGCGAGTTCATCTGTATCGATACCGGGGGTATTGACGGTACGGAAGACGGCGTAGAAACCCGCATGGCAGAGCAATCTCTGCTGGCTATCGAAGAAGCAGATGTGGTTCTGTTTATGGTGGATGCTCGCGCTGGCCTGATGCCCGCGGATTCTGCTATCGCTAAACATCTGCGTTCACGCGAAAAGCCAACCTTCCTGGTGGCGAACAAAACTGACGGCATCGATGCCGATCAGGCCATTGCGGATTTCTGGTCTTTAGGCCTGGGCGATATTTATCCTATCGCGGCCTCGCATGGCCGTGGCGTCACCAGCCTGCTGGAAACCGTTCTGCTGCCGTGGGTTGATGAAGTAAACCCACCGGAAGAGGTGGACGAGGACGCTGAATACTGGGCGCAGTTTGAAGCCGGAGAAGAAGGAGAGGAAGAGCCGGAAGACGACTTCAACCCGCAGGATCTGCCTATCAAGCTGGCTATCGTGGGTCGCCCAAACGTGGGTAAGTCTACGCTTACTAACCGTATTCTCGGCGAAGAGCGCGTGGTGGTTTACGACATGCCAGGCACAACGCGTGACAGCATCTACATTCCAATGCAGCGCGATGAACGTGAGTACGTACTTATCGACACCGCAGGGGTGCGTAAGCGCGGGAAAATCACCGATGTGGTGGAAAAATTCTCGGTGATCAAGACCCTTCAGGCGATTGAAGACGCCAACGTGGTGCTGCTGGTTATTGACGCACGTGAAGGTATCTCCGATCAGGATCTCTCTCTGCTCGGCTTTATCCTCAATAGTGGGCGCTCACTGGTTATCGTCGTCAACAAGTGGGACGGCCTGAGCAATGAAGTGCGCGAGCAGGTGAAAGAGACACTGGACTTCCGTCTGGGCTTTATCGACTTTGCCCGCGTTCACTTCATCTCTGCCCTGCACGGGAGTGGTGTCGGCAACCTGTTCGAATCCGTTCGCGAAGCCTATGACAGCTCTACCCGCCGTCAGAGCACGGCGATGCTGACCCGTATCATGAACATGGCTGCTGAAGACCACCAGCCGCCGCTGGTGCGCGGTCGTCGCGTGAAGCTGAAATATGCTCACGCCGGGGGATATAACCCGCCTATCGTGGTGATCCACGGTAACCAGGTGAAGGATCTGCCGGACTCCTACAAACGCTACCTGATGAACTACTTCCGCAAGTCGCTGGACGTGATGGGTACGCCTATCCGTATTCAGTTCAAGGAAGGGGAAAACCCGTTTGCGAATAAACGCAACACCCTGACGCCGAACCAGATGCGTAAGCGTAAACGTTTGATTAAGCACATTAAGAAAAGCAAATAATCCTTACCGATCTCACTAAAACCCGCGCCTGTCGCGGGTTTTTTTTCGCTCATTCAAAAGGCCCGCCTTCCCTGTGTGATGTCAATCACTATTCGCTTTGAACCATGTTTATATCTAAGAAAGTAGACAATCGTCGAATTTTCGTCTTAAAGTCCAGGGTTCGGTACTAGACAAAACTAGCGCCTGGTTATCAAATGGTTAACCAACATTTCGCCGCATGTAAAAAATCGATCGGATACGTAACCGTTCGGCGTACATGCTGGTGTTTACAAGCACGACACATACCTTTTCGGGAGAATTATGCAATCCTCTGTTAATCAAAAAGAGAGCCGAACCTTCTTCGGCCATCCTTATCCGCTCGGTTCGCTGTTCTTCACCGAGATGTGGGAGCGTTTCTCGTTTTACGGTATTCGCCCGCTACTGATCCTGTTTATGGCCGCCACCGTGTATGACGGCGGAATGGGCCTGGCGCGTGAAAACGCCTCGGCGATTGTCGGTATTTTTGCCGGCACCATGTACCTCGCCGCGCTGCCGGGCGGCTGGCTGGCGGATAACTGGCTCGGCCAGCAGCGGGCCGTCTGGTACGGTTCGATTTTGATTGCGCTTGGGCACCTGTCGATTGCCCTGTCGGCCATCATGGGCGACAACCTGTTCTTCATCGGCCTGATGTTTATCGTGCTCGGCTCCGGCCTGTTCAAGACCTGTATCTCGGTCATGGTGGGGACACTGTACAAAAAGGGCGATGCGCGTCGTGACGGCGGTTTCTCGCTGTTCTATATGGGCATCAACATGGGCTCGTTCATTGCCCCTCTGATTTCCGGCTGGCTGATTAAAACCCACGGCTGGCACTGGGGCTTTGGTATCGGTGGTATTGGGATGCTGGTCGCCCTGATTATCTTCCGCGTGTTTGCCGTTCCGGCCATGAAGCGTTACGACAGCGAAGTCGGTCTGGACTCCACCTGGAACAGTCCGGTAGTGAAACGTAACGGCGTGGGCGCCTGGCTGCTGGCGCTGGCTGTGGGTGTTGCAATCATCGTTACGTTGATTGCCCAGGGCGTGATTGTGATTAATCCGGTCGCGGTCGCCAGCGTGCTGGTGTATGTGATTGCCGCCTCCGTCGCGCTCTACTTCATCTATCTGTTCATCTTCGCCGGGCTGAATCGCAAAGAGCGCGCAAGGCTGCTGGTGTGCTTTATTCTGCTGGTCTCCGCCGCGTTCTTCTGGTCCGCGTTCGAGCAGAAGCCAACCTCCTTCAACCTGTTCGCCAACGACTACACTAACCGCATGATCGGTGATTTTGAGATCCCGGCGGTGTGGTTCCAGTCGATTAATGCCCTGTTCATCATTCTGCTGGCCCCGGTATTTAGCTGGGCATGGCCGAAGCTGGCGAGCAAAAACATTCGTCCGAGCAGCATCACCAAGTTCGTGATCGGTATTCTGTGTGCAGCGGCGGGCTTTGGCCTGATGATGCTGGCGGCGCAGAACGTACTGAGCAACGGTGGGGCAGGGGTTTCTCCGTTCTGGCTGGTGGGTAGTATCCTGATGCTGACGCTCGGGGAACTGTGCCTGAGTCCGATTGGTCTGGCGACCATGACCCTGCTGGCGCCGGAAAGAATGCGCGGCCAGATGATGGGCCTGTGGTTCTGCGCCAGTGCGCTGGGTAACCTGGCTGCGGGGCTGATTGGCGGTCACGTGAAGGCCGACCAGCTGGATATGCTGCCAGACCTGTTTGCCCGTTGCTCCATCGCGCTGCTGATTTGTGCTGCGGTGCTGATCGTCCTCATTGTTCCGGTACGTCGCATGCTGGAAAATGCGCAAACTAAACCGGCTACCGAAGCCTGATACTATTCAGTCTGCCGGGGCAGTTGTCCTGTCCCGGCCCAACTCAACAGGAGAGAGCATGTCGATTACCTGTCCGGATTGCCACGCAGCGCTCGAGCCGCAAAACGGTATCGCGCACTGCGACAGCTGCAATAAAGATATTCCCCTCGAAGCGCGCTGCCCTGACTGCCATCAGCCGCTTCAGGTACTCAAGGCCTGCGGCGCGGTGGATTACTTCTGTCAGAACGGCCACGGGCTGATCTCAAAAAAACGCGTCGAGTTCGTCAGGGCTGGGGCTTAATCGCACACGCAGCCTTCTCCTTTTTGCCATAGCTCGATCAGCGATTCCGGCGCTTCCTGCTCCGGAACCAGCACAATAATATCGGTATACTGCGCCTGATTGTGCCGGGTCCAGATTATCTGAATGCGAAAATAGCGCTGATCGCCGCTGCCCGGAGACGACGCCTGGCCCGGTGGCTGTCCGCGCGGGATAGCCTGTTCCAGAATATTCACCACGCGCTGACGCTGCGCCTCGTTGAGCGTGGAGAGGGCGATCGTGCGCTGACCGCTCAGCTTAGGAATAAAGGCGACGCCGCCTTCCCGGGCCAGCTCAACCACGGCGTCATCCGTCAGTTCCGGTACCTGCATTACAGTACTCCCACCTGTTCCCAGGCTTGTTTAATGGCCGCCCCAACGTCGCTACCGGAGCGTTTCTCGCCGTGGGCGATCGTCAGTTTTGCGAAAGCGTCAAAATCCGCATCCTGCGCCAGGTTGCGATCGCAAACCGTGTCGTACCAGGCATAACCCGCTTTTTCCCAGGCGTAGCCACCGATTGCCGTTGCGGCCAGGTAAAACGCCCGGTTGGGGATGCCAGAGTTAAGATGCACGCCGCCGTTATCCTCGCGCGTTTTGATGAAGTCTTTCATGTGCGCGGGCTGCGGGTCTTTGCCGAGCAGCGGATCGTCGTAGGCGGTACCGGGTTCAGACATGGAACGTAGCCCTTTCCCGTTGATACCCTCCGCCAGCAGACCCTCACCAATCAGCCAGTCTGCCCGATCGGCGGTTTGCTTAAGATGGTATTGCTTCACCAGCGAGCCAAACACGTCTGACAGCGACTCGTTTAGCGCGCCCGACTGTTCAAAATAAATCAGCCCGGCTTCGGTCTCGGTCACGCCGTGGCTAAGCTCATGCGCCACCACGTCGATGGCAATGGTGAAGCGGTTGAAGATTTCCCCGTCGCCATCGCCAAAGACCATCTGCTGGCCGTTCCAGAAGGCGTTTTGATACTCACGGCCGTAATGCACGGTGCCGGTCAGGATCAGCCCCTTATTATCGAGCGAATCCCGCTGATACTCCTTCCAGAAGAAATCATGGGTGATCCCCAGATAATCGTACGCTTCATCCACCGCCACATCGCCGTTGGAGGGCTGGCCTTCATAGCGCACCTGGCTACCCGGCAGCTCCTGGGTCTGTTTCGCATCGTAGATGTCACGCTCAAGCTGACCGGCTTTATTCACATGCGGCGCGGCGGGTTTGCCCGGCATATGCGCCATCAGGGTTTGCACATGGGTTAATGTCTGACGGGCGCAGCGCTGCTGGGGCTCTGAACCGCTTTCGATAATACGACGAAGAATATACGGAGGGATGACGCTATGAAGATGGGGCATGCTGCTCTCCTTATCAAAAAAGGCAATAGCAGCAGTATAGTTTGTAACCGGCGAAGATTTATCCGCTTTTACGCTGGCGCGTTTTTTTCACCGGTTTGATCTCTTTTACCTCACTCTCGACCCAGCCGTCAGAAAGCCGGGTGGTGAGCACATCCCCGGCTTTAACCTGTTTCGTTTGTTTCAGCACTTTGCCGTCCGTCGCGGTGGTCACACTATAGCCGCGGGCCAGCGTGGAGAGCGGGCTGACGGCTTCCAGATGGGTGACCGCATTGCCAAAACGCTCGCGAGTGGCGCTCAGGCGTGAGCGGATATTTTCCGCGAGGCGATACTCAAGCTGCTGGATACGCGTTTGTGCGCGATAAACCTTCGGCTGTGGATTCTGCTGGTTCAGACGCTGCGTCATGCGCTGCTGGCGCGATACCGCCCGCTTAAGCTGGTTATCCAGCGCGAAGTTCATCCGCTGACGCAGACGTTCCAGCACGGTTTGCTGACGCGCCAGACGCAATTGCGGATGCTGCTGTTGCAGACGATGGTGAAGCTGGGTAAAGCGGCGGGTACGGTTGGCGAGGAAGTAGTCCATCGCCATCTCCAGGCGCTGCTGCCCGTTCTGGATCTGACGCAGCAGCTCCTGCTGGTTACGGCTGACTACCTCTGCCGCCGCGGACGGCGTGGGCGCGCGTAAATCCGCGACAAAATCGGCAATCGTCACATCCGTTTCGTGACCGACGGCGCTCACCACCGGGATAAGGCTGGCAAAGATTGCCCGCGCCACGCGCTCGTCGTTAAAGCTCCACAGGTCTTCCAGCGAGCCGCCGCCGCGCCCGACGATCAGGACATCACACTCCTGACGCGCATTCGCCAGCTCAATGGCGCGCACGATCTGCCCCGGCGCATCGTCACCCTGAACGGCAGTCGGGTAGATAATGACGGGCAGGGAAGGGTCACGGCGCTTAAGGACGTGCAAAATATCGTGCAGGGCCGCACCGGTTTTCGACGTGATAACCCCAACGCAGTGGGCTGGTGAGGGAAGGGGTTTTTTAAACTGCTGGTCGAACAATCCCTCAGCCGAAAGCATGGCTTTTAGCTGCTCGTACTTCTGTTGCAGCAAGCCTTCACCGGCGGGCTGCATGCTCTCGACGATAATCTGATAATCGCCGCGCGGCTCATACAGGGTAATGTTGGCGCGAACCAGAACCTGCTGGCCATGCTGAGGACGGAACGTCACGCGACGGTTGCTGTTGCGGAACATCGCGCAGCGCACCTGAGCGGTGTCGTCTTTCAGCGTAAAGTACCAGTGACCGGAAGCAGGCTGCGTGAAGTTAGAGATTTCACCGCTGATCCAGACCTGTCCCATTTCCTGCTCAAGCAGCAAACGCACCGTCTGATTAAGGCGGCTGACAGTATAAATTGAGGGGGATTGAGAGGATAACATGTGAGCGGGATCAAATTCTAAATCAGCAAGTTATTCCGTCGATAGTAACCTGCTGAGAGGTGAGCGCAAGCATTTTTTTCAAAAAAGTGTGGATGCAATCGGTTACGCTCTGTATAATGCCACGGCAATATTTAACCACCCAGGTCAGAGATATTGCCCATGCTACGTATCGCTAAAGAAGCACTGACGTTTGACGACGTCCTCCTCGTTCCCGCTCACTCCACCGTTCTGCCGAATACTGCCGACCTCAGCACGCAGTTGACGAAAACCATTCGTCTGAACATTCCTATGCTCTCCGCAGCAATGGACACCGTGACTGAAGCGCGTCTGGCTATCGCCCTGGCACAGGAAGGCGGCATTGGCTTTATCCACAAAAACATGTCTATCGAGCGTCAGGCGGAAGAAGTTCGCCGCGTGAAGAAGCATGAATCCGGTATCGTGTCCGATCCTCAGACCGTTCTGCCAACCACCACGCTGCACGAAGTGAAAGCCCTGACCGAGCGTAACGGCTTTGCAGGCTACCCGGTAGTCACTGAAGACAACGAACTGGTCGGCATCATTACCGGTCGTGACGTGCGTTTCGTGACTGACCTGAACCAGCCTGTAAGCGTCTACATGACGCCAAAAGAGCGTCTGGTGACCGTGCGTGAAGGCGAAACCCGCGACGTGGTGCTGGCGAAAATGCACGAAAAACGCGTTGAGAAAGCGCTGGTTGTGGACGCGAACTTCCACCTGCGCGGCATGATCACCGTTAAAGATTTCCAGAAAGCAGAACGTAAACCGAACGCCTGTAAAGACGAGCATGGCCGTCTGCGCGTCGGCGCTGCGGTTGGCGCGGGCGCAGGTAACGAAGAGCGCGTTGACGCGCTGGTTGCCGCAGGCGTTGACGTGCTGCTGATTGACTCCTCCCACGGCCACTCCGAAGGCGTTCTGCAACGTATTCGTGAAACCCGTGCTAAATACCCGGATCTCCAGATTATCGGCGGTAACGTGGCAACAGGCGCAGGCGCTCGCGCGCTGGCGGAAGCGGGTTGCAGCGCGGTGAAAGTGGGTATCGGCCCTGGCTCTATCTGTACCACCCGTATCGTCACTGGCGTAGGCGTGCCGCAGATCACGGCGGTTTCTGACGCGGTTGAAGCGCTGGAAGGCACCGGTATTCCGGTTATCGCGGACGGCGGTATCCGCTTCTCTGGTGACATCGCCAAAGCGATCGCCGCAGGTGCCGCAGCCGTGATGGTGGGCTCCATGCTGGCCGGTACCGAAGAATCTCCGGGTGAAATCGAACTCTACCAGGGGCGTTCTTATAAATCCTACCGCGGTATGGGCTCCCTGGGCGCGATGTCCAAAGGTTCCTCTGACCGTTACTTCCAGACCGATAACGCTGCTGACAAACTGGTACCGGAAGGTATCGAAGGTCGCGTGGCGTATAAAGGCCGCCTGAAAGAGATCATTCACCAGCAGATGGGCGGCCTGCGCTCCTGTATGGGGCTGACCGGCTGTGGTACCATTGACCTGTTGCGTACCAAAGCGGAATTCGTACGCATCAGCGGTGCGGGTATCCAGGAGAGCCACGTTCACGACGTGACGATCACCAAAGAGTCCCCGAACTACCGTCTGGGCTCCTGATAAATTTCCGCGCCCGGCTCAATGCCGGGCGCTTTGTTTTGTTTCACTTGCCTCGGAATTAGCGTCAATGACGGAAAACATTCATAAACATCGCATTCTCATCCTGGACTTTGGTTCTCAGTACACTCAGCTGGTGGCGCGCCGCGTGCGTGAGCTGGGCGTTTACTGTGAGCTGTGGGCGTGGGATGTCACGGAAGCACAGATTCGCGAATTCAATCCAAGCGGCATCATCCTGTCCGGCGGCCCGGAAAGCACCACCGAAGAGAACAGCCCGCGCGCGCCGCAGTACGTGTTCGAAGCGGGCGTACCGGTGTTCGGCGTTTGCTACGGTATGCAGACCATGGCGATGCAGCTGGGCGGCCACGTAGAAGGCTCTAACGAGCGTGAGTTCGGCTACGCACAGGTTGAAGTTGTCACCGACAGCGCGCTGGTGCGCGGTATCGAAGACTCCCTGACCGCAGACGGCAAGCCGCTGCTGGACGTGTGGATGAGCCACGGCGACAAAGTCACCGCCATCCCATCCGACTTCGTGACCGTTGCCAGCACCGAAAGCTGCCCGTTCGCCATCATGGCGAACGAAGAAAAACGTTTCTACGGCGTGCAGTTCCACCCCGAAGTGACCCATACCCGTCAGGGTATGCGCATGCTGGAGCGCTTCGTGCGTGACATCTGCCAGTGTGAAGCCCTGTGGACCCCGGCAAAAATCATCGACGACGCCGTGGAGCGTATCCGCCAGCAGGTTGGCGATGACAAAGTGATCCTCGGCCTCTCCGGTGGCGTGGACTCCTCTGTGACCGCGATGCTGCTGCACCGCGCCATCGGCAAAAACCTGACCTGTGTCTTCGTGGATAACGGCCTGCTGCGCCTGAACGAAGCGAAGCAGGTTATGGACATGTTTGGCGACCACTTCGGTCTGAACATCGTTCACGTGGAAGGCGAGCAGCGTTTCCTGGACGCGCTGAAAGGCGAGAACGATCCGGAAGCGAAACGTAAGATCATCGGTCGCGTGTTCGTGGAAGTGTTCGACGAAGAAGCGCTGAAGCTGGAAGACGTGAAATGGCTGGCGCAGGGCACTATCTACCCTGACGTGATCGAGTCTGCGGCCTCCGCAACCGGTAAAGCGCACGTTATCAAATCTCACCACAACGTGGGCGGCCTGCCGAAAGAGATGAAGATGGGTCTGGTGGAACCGCTGCGTGAGCTGTTCAAAGACGAAGTGCGTAAAATCGGTCTGGAGCTGGGGCTGCCGTACGACATGCTCTACCGTCACCCATTCCCGGGCCCGGGCCTCGGCGTACGCGTGCTGGGCGAAGTGAAGAAAGAGTACTGCGACCTGCTGCGTCGCGCGGACGCGATCTTCATCGAAGAGCTGCACAAAGCTGACCTGTACAACAAAGTGAGCCAGGCGTTCACCGTGTTCCTGCCGGTACGCTCCGTCGGCGTGATGGGCGATGGCCGTAAGTACGACTGGGTTGTTTCCCTGCGTGCGGTGGAAACCATCGACTTCATGACCGCGCACTGGGCGCACCTGCCGTATGACTTCTTAGGCCGCGTGTCTAACAGAATAATCAATGAAGTCAATGGCATATCGCGTGTCGTGTATGACATCAGCGGCAAGCCACCGGCGACGATCGAGTGGGAGTAAGCCCATAACCTTTCCTGCGAAGTTATAAGCAGGTAAAACTGATAAAACCCTCTGTTTACAGAGGGTTTTTCTTTTGTAGCTGATATCCGAACGGGACGTGAGCTACTGGCTCATCTGCCGGGATCCACGGCAGCCGATACTGCGTCGCCATGCCCCTGGCGCCTGACCATACTGACGCTTAAAGCTGCGATTGAAGGACTGCTGAGAGTCAAAGCCCAACGCGATCGCCACGTTCAGAATCGGTTCATCGCTGTGGGCTAAGCGCTCAACCGATTTTTGCAGCTTTTGCGCGCGAATATATTCGGCGAGAGGGGAGCCGGTATGTTCTTTGAAAAGCCGCTGGAGGTGCCATTTCGAATAGCCGGCTCGCCTGGAGACGGTTTCAATGTCCAGACGGCTATCGAGGTTGTTGTCGATCCAGTCGAGTAAATCGTGAATGAATGCACCCGTGTTCATCTTGCTTCCCCCTACGCCAAGCATTAAAAAGCATCTTTGTTTGTTGCACTTAAAGGTGACCCGTTTTTACATTAATTGCAAGTTTTATTGTTGCATTTAAATCCCTGTTCAAAACACGTGATTTACCTTTGCCGCAAATAGCACATAAAGTGCAACAATTATTCTTGCACTTAGTTAAGCGCCTTCCTACAATCGCCGCGAATAGTGTATTCGCAACTGTTACAGTTTTGTGGCGATGAACGACACAAACGGCCTTAAGCCAGCTACCGGACAAAGGAAGTGGCGCGGCGTCTCCCGCTGCGTCTTGCCCGGCGGCTACAATAACCGGAATAAAAATAATGAGCCTGCAAAAAACCTGGGGTAACTTTCATCTGAGCGCGATGGGGGTGGTTTTACTCTCCGTGCTTCTCGTCGGGTGCGATGACAGCGTCGCGCAAAATGCCGCGCCGCAAGCGCCCGTTGTCAGCGCTGCTGACGTGGTGGTGAAATCCATTAGCCAGTGGGACAGCTTTAACGGTCGCATTGAAGCGGTGGAAAGCGTTCAGCTGCGTCCGCGCGTGTCCGGCTACATTGAGAAAGTGAATTACACCGACGGCCAGGAAGTGAAGAAGGGCGAGGTGCTGTTCACCATTGATGACCGTACCTATCGCGCCGCGCTGGAACAGGCGCAGGCGAACCTGGCGCGGGCCAAAACGCAGGCCAGCCTGGCGCAAAGTGAGGCTAACCGTACCGATAAGCTGATCAATACCCATCTGGTCTCACGGGAAGAGTGGGAGCAGCGTCGCTCGGCTGCCGTTCAGGCGCAGGCCGACATTCGCGCCGCGCAGGCGGCGGTTGACGCAGCCCAGCTCAACCTGGACTTCACCAAAGTGACTGCGCCTATCGATGGTCGCGCCAGCCGGGCGCTGATCACCAGCGGGAACCTGGTGACTGCGGGCGATACCGCCAGCGTCCTCACCACGCTGGTCTCGCAGAAGACGGTGTACGTCTACTTTGACGTGGACGAGTCAACCTACCTTCACTATCAGAAACTGGCCCGCAGCGGGCAGGGGGCGTCCAGCAATCACACGGCGCTGCCGGTTGAGATTGGCCTGACGGGCGAGGAGGGCTATCCCCATCAGGGCAAAGTGGATTTCCTGGATAACCAGCTCACGCCGAGCACCGGGACCATCCGCATGCGCGCGCTGCTGGATAACTCACAGCGTCAGTTCACGCCGGGACTGTTTGCCCGCGTACGCCTGCCGGGCAGTGCGGAATTTAAAGCCACGCTTGTTGACGATAAGGCGGTGCTGACCGATCAGGATCGTAAATACGTCTATATCGTGGATAAAGACGGAAAAGCGCAGCGCCGCGACATCACGCCCGGGCGTCTGGCCGACGGTTTACGTATCGTACAGCAGGGGCTGAATCCCGGGGATAAAGTCATCGTCGATGGTTTACAAAAAGTGTTTATGCCGGGTATGCCGGTTAATGCAAAAACCGTTGCCATGACCGCCAGCGCCGCCCTCAACTGATCCCTTACCTGAGAATCCAATCCATGGACTTTTCCCGCTTTTTCATCGACAGGCCGATTTTTGCCGCCGTACTGTCGATTCTGATTTTTATCACAGGATTAATCGCCATCCCGCTGCTGCCGGTGAGCGAATACCCTGACGTCGTGCCGCCAAGCGTGCAGGTGCGCGCCGAGTATCCGGGCGCCAACCCGAAAGTGATTGCTGAGACCGTGGCAACACCGCTGGAAGAGGCGATCAACGGCGTTGAAAACATGATGTACATGAAATCCGTCGCGGGCTCGGACGGCGTGCTGGTGACCACCGTGACCTTCCGTCCGGGGACTGACCCGGATCAGGCGCAGGTTCAGGTGCAAAACCGCGTCGCGCAGGCCGAGGCGCGTCTGCCGGAAGACGTGCGGCGTTTGGGCATCACGACTCAGAAACAGTCGCCAACGCTGACGCTGGTGGTGCATCTGTTTTCGCCTGGTGGTAAGTACGATTCACTGTATATGCGTAACTACGCCACGCTGAAGGTGAAGGACGAGCTGGCGCGCCTGCCCGGCGTCGGCCAGATCCAGATTTTCGGCTCCGGTGAGTACGCGATGCGCGTCTGGCTGGACCCTAATAAAGTGGCGGCGCGCGGGCTGACCGCCTCGGACGTGGTCACGGCGATGCAGGAGCAAAACGTACAGGTCTCCGCCGGTCAGCTTGGTGCCGAGCCGCTGCCGAAAGAGAGCGACTTCCTGATCTCCATTAACGCCCAGGGCCGCCTGCATACCGAAGAAGAGTTTGGCAATATTGTCCTGAAAACAACGCAGGATGGTACGGTCGTCCGCCTGCGCGACGTGGCGCGGATTGAAATGGGCTCCGGGAGCTATGCCCTGCGTTCCCAGCTGAACAATAAAGACGCGGTCGGGATTGGTATCTTCCAGTCGCCGGGGGCGAACGCCATCGATCTGTCTAACGCGGTGCGCGCGAAAATGGACGAACTGTCCACGCGCTTCCCGGCAGACATGAAGTGGGCGGCACCTTACGATCCGACGGTCTTCGTGCGTGATTCAATCCGTGCGGTGGTGCAAACGCTGCTGGAAGCCGTGGTGCTGGTGGTGCTGGTGGTCATTCTGTTCCTGCAAACCTGGCGCGCGTCGATCATTCCGCTGATCGCGGTGCCGGTGTCGGTGGTGGGTACTTTCAGCATTCTCTACCTGCTGGGCTTCTCGCTGAATACCCTCAGCCTGTTCGGCTTGGTGCTCGCCATCGGTATCGTGGTGGACGACGCCATCGTGGTGGTGGAAAACGTCGAGCGAAATATCGAAGAGGGGCTTGCGCCGCTTGCGGCCGCGCACCAGGCGATGCGTGAAGTGTCCGGGCCGATTATCGCGATTGCGCTGGTGCTGTGCGCGGTGTTTGTGCCGATGGCGTTTCTGTCGGGCGTTACCGGCCAGTTCTACAAGCAGTTTGCGGTGACGATCGCGATATCGACGGTGATTTCAGCGATTAACTCGCTGACGCTCTCTCCGGCGCTGGCGGCACTGCTGTTAAAGCCCCACGGCGCGCCGAAAGATTTCCCGACCCGGCTTATCGACCGTCTGTTCGGCTGGATTTTCCGTCCGTTTAACCGCTTTTTCCTCCGCAGTTCAAACGGCTATCAGGGGCTGGTGGGCAAAACGCTGGGACGGCGCGGTGCGGTATTCGTGGTTTACCTGCTGCTGCTCTGTGCCGCAGGCGTCATGTTTAAAGCCGTTCCCGGCGGGTTTATTCCGACGCAGGATAAGCTGTACCTGATTGGCGGCGTGAAAATGCCGGAAGGCTCGTCGCTGGCGCGTACCGATGCGGTGATCCGCAAAATGAGCGAAATCGGGATGAATACCGAAGGCGTGGATTATGCGGTCGCGTTTCCTGGCCTGAATGCGCTCCAGTTCACCAATACGCCGAACACCGGGACGGTCTTTTTTGGCCTGAAGCCGTTCGACCAGCGTAAACATTCCGCGGCGGAAATTAACGCGGAGATCAACGCGAAAATCGCGCAAATCCAGCAGGGCTTTGGCTTCTCGATTCTGCCGCCGCCGATTTTAGGGCTGGGTCAGGGGTCGGGCTATTCGCTGTACATACAGGATCGCGCTGGTCTGGGCTATGGCGCGCTGCAAAACGCGGTGAACACCATGTCCGGGGCGATTATGCAGACGCCGGGGATGCATTTCCCCATCTCAACCTACCAGGCTAACGTGCCGCAGTTGGACGTCCAGGTTGACCGCGATAAGGCGAAAGCGCAGGGCGTGTCGCTGACCGATCTCTTCGGGACGCTGCAAACCTATCTGGGCTCGTCGTACGTCAATGATTTCAACCAGTTCGGGCGTACCTGGCGCGTGATGGCGCAGGCCGACGGGCAGTTCCGCGACAGCGTGGAAGATATTGCGAATCTGCGTACCCGCAACAGCCAGGGCGAAATGGTGCCGATTGGCAGTATGGTGAACATCACGACCACCTACGGTCCGGACCCGGTGATCCGCTACAACGGCTACCCGGCGGCGGATCTGATTGGTGATGCCGACCCGCGCGTGCTCTCTTCCGCGCAGGCGATGACGCAGCTGGACGCTATGTCTAAGCAGATCCTGCCGAACGGGATGAATATTGAATGGACGGACCTGAGCTTCCAGCAGGCCACCCAGGGCAACACGGCGCTGATCGTCTTCCCGGTCGCAGTGCTGCTGGCGTTCCTGGTGCTGGCGGCGCTGTATGAAAGCTGGACGCTGCCGCTGGCGGTGATCCTCATCGTGCCGATGACGATGCTCTCCGCGCTGTTCGGCGTCTGGCTGACCGGGGGCGATAACAACGTCTTTGTGCAGGTAGGGCTGGTTGTGCTGATGGGGCTGGCCTGTAAAAACGCGATTCTTATCGTTGAGTTTGCCCGCGAACTGGAAATTCAGGGCAAAGGCATCATGGAGGCTGCGCTGGAGGCGTGCCGCCTGCGTTTACGCCCGATTGTAATGACTTCTATCGCCTTTATTGCCGGGACTATTCCACTGATCCTTGGTCACGGGGCAGGGGCAGAAGTGCGCGGCGTCACCGGGATCACAGTCTTTTCCGGGATGCTGGGCGTGACGCTGTTTGGTCTGTTCCTGACGCCGGTCTTTTACGTGACGCTGCGTAAGTTCGTGACGCGCGGCAAAGCGGAAAGAGAGGTGTTGCCTGCGTAGGACGTAGCAGATAGCAAAAAGCCACCTTCACAATGAAGGCGGCTTTTTTTTCGCAGTCTGTCAGGATTAAGGCGCTTTTTTATGCTGCGTAAAGAGTTCCGGCACCGGATCGCACCCGCTGGTATCGGCTTTTTTCACCTCTTCCAGCGCGCTGGCGACGGTATGGCGCGCTAAAACCGCTAACGAAGCCTGCTCCGCTTCATCAGCGATTGATTTGAAGTACCAGCAGGCGTTGGCGCTGACCACGCAGCGGGCCGGGACGTCAGGACGGGACGCCCACAGCTTTTTATCTTCAGTGACGGAAAGGTAGATATCACGCAGGGTGATCTCTTCAGCCGGGCGGCCAAGATGAATAGAGCCGTTGCGGCCAAGCGTGGAGACGATAATGCCGTCGCGGGCGAGAGGAACCATTAATTTGCGGATAAAGCTCGGATTCGCTTCCAGGCCGTAAGCCAGGATTGCACTCGTCGAACGTTCACCCGATTGCTCCGCCATCGCTACGCTGAGAACCATCTGCAAAGCTGTCGGGAAGCGGTAATCTAACATTTTTCTGTCCTGGGTTGCGGTGAATCTTGTTCTTTTTGGCACCGCAGAGGTGAATAATCAGTAAGTAACAATATAACAAATACGGTAATTTTATTGAAGCAATCTGCGGCATACGTAAAGTAACGCTGCGCTGACACATGTCAGGACGTGTAGCGCCGCGTTTACGTTCATGCGAACGCCGGATTCGGGAAATCAACGGTCACCATAAGACCACCTTCGGCTGACGTACTCAGATTGACCCTGCCGTTGTGTTGCTGCGTAACGGCTTTGACGATGGCAAGCCCCAGTCCACTCCCGCTTTGGGTCTGATTAGGATCGCGGAAAAATCTGTCGAACACGCGCTCCCGCAGTTCAATCGGGATACCGGGGCCCGCGTCTGAGACGCGCAGCTGAGCGCATTTATCACGCGATTGCAGTTGTACCTCAATGCGTCCACCCTCAGGGCTGTACTTCACGGCATTCTCAATTAAATTGTCGATCAGCGACACCAGACGTTCCCGAATGCCTGCGACATGGATTTCATCGTCGGCGAAGAATTCAAACTCAATTCTGCGTCCGGACGCCAGCGGTTCCAGGGCAGCCATTCGCTCCTGAATAAGCGTTGTCAGCGGCACAGGCGACATCACCGTGCTGATGTGTGCTTCGCTGTGCATCATCAGCAGAAGCTGATTGACGAGACGCGCAGCACGGCTATTGCTGCGAACAATGCCCGCAAGCAGTTCCTGCTGGCTTTCGCTGATGACCCAGGACTGCAATGCCTCGACGTTGATCCGCATCGCGGCCAGAGGCGTACGCAGTTCGTGAGCGGCATCGGCAATAAACATTTTTTCCCTTTCGGCGCTTTCCCGCACCCTGGCCAGAAAGTCATTAATCGCGTCGACCGTCTGGCGAAGCTCTCTGTGTCTGGGGACGGCTTTTAAAGGCGAGAGATCGTCCGGCGTGCGCAATGAAATTTCATCTACCACCTTGTTCCAGGGGCGCATCGCGATGCGGATGGACAGCCACGCGGGGAACAGAAGAAAAGGGATGCATATCATCAGCGGCATGACGTAGTAGCCGCGCGAGTTCAGATAGATAAAGAAATTCCAGCTACCGGCAGGGGTAAAAAGGGTGACCTCCACGTCGGAGTGCGCGGATTTGAGGGTACGGCTTGTCCATGTATGGTCCTCACTCTGGACATGCTGCATGACCCCCAGACGGCTATTTTTTACCCCCGTTGGCGCACCATCCGAAGAAAAAATAATCTCGTTATTCTTGCGAACAATGAGGTTGATGGACAGCTCCGGGTCTTCACCGCCGCCATAGCCCTCCCGCAGCGCCTTGCTGAACGCTGCCAGCACGGCATTACGCGCCTGCGGGCGATCGTCCATGCTCTCTACCAGGGAAAAAACGGTTTCGTAAGTCTCATTGCCCGTCAGTATGGGAGGACTACGCAGGTCTTCCAGCAAAATGAAGGTTAAAAAGAGACACCAGAGCAACGTAAGCAGCAGCATCTGGGCGACCAGCATTCGCCTGACCAGTGTGGGAAGCCTGAGGTGGTGCCAAAAATTACGCATCAACCTGCCGCCTTCTGAACGGGTACGGTATCAATGACATACCCAACGCCTCTCACCGTTCGCACAAAGCCATCGCCAATTTTTCGCCGCAGGTTACCCATATGCACATCAAGTGCGTTGCTGAGGTTTTCTTTCGTGCCAAATAACCTTTCTTCCAGATACCGTCGCGTAAGCACGCGATCGGCGCGCAGCATTAACGTTTCAAGCAGCGCATATTCGCTTGCCGTCAGCTCAACGTGGCGTGCGCTCACCGTTACGCGACGCGTCGGAATATGAAGCGACAAACCGCGAATTTCTATTGCCTCATTTTCAAAACCGTAACTGCGCCGCGCAAGGGCTCTCACGCGCGCCAGCAGTTCGGCGAGAACAAAAGGTTTGACCAGATAATCGTCTGCGCCTGCATCCAGACCGCACAGGCGGTCCTGTAGCGTGCCTCGCGCCGTCAGGATGATGACGGGGACGCCCTTAAGCTGTTGACGCAGGCGCGTCATCAGGCTCATGCCATCGCCATCGGGCAGCCCCAGGTCTAGCAAAATAAGTTCCGGCACGCAGATCCCAAGCTGATGCAGCGCATCCTCTTTGCGGCGTACCCATATGACATCAAATCCTTGATCTGCAAGGGCGATACGTACGCCATTGCCGAGATCCAGGTCGTCTTCAATTAGTAGAATTTTCACATTGGTAACTGTATCAACAGTGCATGAAGAACAACTGAAGAAAAAACGGTATCAGGAATTCTTCAGGGTTTACAGAACCTTCACTTGCTTCAGCATTTCTTCATTTACGGCTCATAAGAACCTTAAGGTGAGTATTCAGAATGAGCGCTCTGGCGTTTAACACCGCTTGTATCGCAATTATCTGAATCCAAAGGGCTTCTTTAATGAGAAACATCACACTGCGTCATAGTTTCCCCCGTTCACGCATCGGTCGCAGCATGAAAAGCATCTTGCCGGGGGCCGTCCTGGCGTTACTGGCTACCACGGCCCTGGCGGCAGATCAGCGCCAGGGCAACGTGTTAACCCTGGGAGGCGGCGTGGATGTTGCGCCACGCTATTCCGGTTCGGACAAGAGCCGGGTCTCTGCGGCTCAGGTGGTTGATTACGCGATGGCAAATGGTTTTTTTGTCAGCACCACGCGGGGGATCGGCTACGGCAACAGCTTTGGTAACCTGGACTACAATGCAGCGCTGAGCTATCGCGCTGGACGTAAGGATCGCGACGTAAGCAGCGATTCGATCGCCTCCGGCAGCGACGACCTGCGGGGAATGGGTGACATTAAAGGCTCAGCTATCGTTGTGCCAGGGCTGGGGTACAGGGTGACTGACTGGCTGACCGTGCAGTTGCAGGCAGAGGTTCCGGTTTCTGAGAGAGACAATGGTGAGGCTGTGCATTTCGGCATTGCCAGCCCGATCTATACATCTCCGAAAAATGCGTTAACGCTGGCGCTGACCGGTAGCTGGGGATCCAGTAAGTACGTGCAAACCTATTACGGGGTGAATGCCGCCCAGTCGGCCGCATCGGGTTTTGCCCGACACGATGCCGGATCGGGACTATATGCGTATTCGCTGAACCTGGACTGGACTCATAAGCTCACCTCCCGCTGGAGCCTGCTTGCCGCAGCTGGCGTTACGCAGCTGACGGGAGAGGCTGGCGATAGCCCAATTGTTCAGCGAAAAACGTCTCCTGTGGGAAGTTTGAAGGTGACGTACAGCTTCTGATGGTTAAGAGTGGGGGGAAGGCGCGTTTGTGAAAACCGCACATAACCCCGTTGCAGGAGCCAGAAGTGCATAAAGCCCGCAGGATGGCGTGGCCCGAAGTCGGACCGTTCATCATGCGGGCTTTTTTATCACTGTTGACCCGATAACGCCTGTTCAATCGTACGGGTAACGACGTCCGGCTGGCTGACCATCGATACATGGCTTGCCGCTACCTCCGTGGTGTTGGCGTTGATTTTCTTCGCCATTGCGCGCTCAAGCTCAGGATTGATCATCCGGTCATTTTTGCTGATCACATACCAGCTCGGTTTGTCATGCCAGGCGGCATGCGCGACTTTCTCCCCAAACGCATCGGCCTTAATAGGGCTTTGCGTCGCGGCAATCACGCTGCGCTCAACGTCCTTCACGTCAGGGGCAAAATTCTCGCTGACCGCTTTTGTCGGCAGATATAAATACCCCTCTGACGTTTTAGCGAGGCTGGCGCTCCCTGGCGGAGCAGGATAACTGTCTGCCAGATCTGCGGTCGACTGGCCGGAATCCGGCGCAAAAGCGGCAACGTAAACCAGAGACTTCACCCGCGCATTATTGCCCGCTTCGCTGATTACCGACCCGCCCCAGGAGTGCCCGACCAGCACAACGTCGCCATGAGCCCGGGCGATAGCACGCTGCGTGGCGGCGACATCATCTTTCAGAGACGTGAGCGGAAGTTGTACCGCAATGACCTCGGTATGGTGTTTTTGCAGCCGGGTAATCACCTTATTCCAGCTGCTGCCGTCGGCAAACGCCCCGTGCACCAGCACCACGCTGGCTTTCGTCTCTGCCAGCGCGCTGGTGGAAACCGCCAGCAGCGCCGCTGTTAATACAGACAATGCTTTCATAACAGGCTCCTTAAAAGTGGTGAACCGCGGCGTGTGGCGGCACGGTGAATTCAACGGTTTTATGGTCGATGGGCTTATGCGTCGGGTCGGCAACGATGATGGTTACCTTGTGTTTCCCGGCGGGCAGCCCGACCAGGATCACCGGCTCGCCGCTGGTATCAGCCCAGTGCCAGGGCGCGTCATCCACCACAACGTGAATATGGCCGATACTCGGAGTGACTTTCAGCGCGTCGGGTCCAAATACAGGTTCAATGCGCAGGTTTTCGACGCGGTACTGAATAAAGACCGCACCTTTACTCAGCGGTCCCGCCAGCGGTGGGTCGACGATCAGTTTTGCTGGCGGCTGGGGTTTTTCCTGCGGCGCTACGGCGGCCGGGCCATTAACATCAGCGGCGCTCAGGCCATCCAACGGTGCGGCCAGTGCGCCAGCAAAGGACGTCAGCGCAAATACAGGAAGCAGGAAATATCGACGAATCATCTGTGTCTCTCCTCATCAGTTTATTATGGCGAGGGATACAGAAGACCATTTTTATGTATCGGGGATGTTTGCTTCTGCGGGCGTTTTGTACCGGTTTGTCAGCGTAGCGCTCGGGATACAGTGCGATACAGTTTGTTTGCCTGGGCTGCGCACGAGCGCCACTGCGAACCCCGCAATGACCAGCGTCAGTCCTGCGGAAACCCACATTCCGCCTGTTATACCCAGCGACTTATTTAGCCACGCATACGCAAACGGAGAGGCGGCTGCCATCAGTTGGCCTGGAATAAGCAGCAGCCCCGTGCGGCTGGCATAGCGCTCTGTACTAAACAGTTCCAGGGGTAGCGTCGCTTTGACGATAGTCACCAGCCCGTTAATGGCACCAAAGCCGAACACAAATCCGGCGGCACACCAGGCCAGCATGTCGCTGCTCAGTCCGATGAGAAAACAAAGCGGCATGGCGAGCGCAGTGAAAAGCGTCAGTTTTAGCGGAGTGAGGCGCGCCCCTGCCAGCACCTCCATAAGGCGCGCACCGGTCTGCCCCATTCCCCACAGCATGCCGACGGCGACCGGCAGGCCGAAGCTGGCGATAAATTCGGGAAGGTGTGTAGAGGTGCCGTTAGAGACGAAGGTGATGAGAGCAATGAAGGTTGCATAAAGCCAGCCATTACGCCTGTCATGAGGGGAAACCTGCGTACATGCTTTGGGCTTGACCGTAAAGCGCTGGCGCGGGAAGCGCCGAAGAAGCAGGGCACTGAGCAGACCGAACAGGGCGTAGATCTTCAGCGCATCCTGCCAACCCATCACGTTCAGTAAGGCGTCTCCCAGCGGCCAAAAGACAGCGGACGCCAGCCCGCCTGCCAGGGTGACACGAGAGATTGTCCTGCGTGCCTGCGGTCCGTATAGGTTCACAAGAGCGGAGAAAAGCGCATCATACAGCGACAGGCGCATCCCGATGCCGGTCAGCAACCAGGCGCCATACCAGCCTGAAAGTGTGGGCGTAAAGGCCATTGACAGACAGCTTACGGCGATCAGCAAGGTCCCGCTCATTACCACCCTTTGTCCACCAAAACGCGCCAGCAGAGGTGCGACAAACGGCGAGACAATAGCCATAACCAGCATGGCCAGCGTCAGGCCAAGATAGATTTTGGGGGACGACCAGCTTCGGTCTGCTGTAATGGCATGAGCAAAGGTTCCCGGCATGTAAAAGGAGATCCCCCAGTTAATGAGTTGATTACATCCCGCAGTGAGCGCAAGACGGCGAGGGAGTGCAGGTGTTTCCATTATTTTTCATTCCGTTAGGCAGTTGTCCCGAGCATACAGGGCGCGGTATTGTGCTGGCAGAGCCGTATCCTTATTCACCCTATAAGAGAAACTTTGCATGACGACGCTCAATCTGGGACACCTCGCCACTTTTCGTCTGGTCGTTCAACGCGGCAGCTTTTCTGCGGCAGCAGATGTAATGGGTATTTCCCAGCCCGCCGTCAGCCTGCAAATACGCCAGCTGGAGCAGTTTCTTCAGACGCGGCTGATCGAACGTACGGGGCGTGGAATCAAAGCCACTGCTGCCGGTGAGGCGCTACGGGTGCACGGTGAACGTCTTGAACTGGCGGTTGAGGAGACAATTCGTTCGGTTAGCGCGTTCACTCAGGAAGTGAGCGGCACCATCACGCTCGGCACGGGCGCGACGGCCTGTATTCATCTGCTTCCAGCGCTGTTGCAGCAGCTTCGTGAGGAGTATCCCCTGTTACGGATCGGAGTGACGACGGGAAATACGCCAGATATCGTCAGGGCGATTGAGGAGAATCGGCTGGATATGGGGCTGGTCACGCTACCGGCGAGCGGTCGTACGTTGGCGATTATGCACGCGATGGAGGAAGAGTTTGTCTGGATTGGCGCGCAGGTTCAGCCGGAAGAAGGGGAGCAGTTTACGCCAGACTCTTTATACGCTCAGCCGCTCATTGCGTTTGAGTCGGGCAGCGGTACGCGAACGTTGATTGACGGCTGGTTTGAAGCCCGCGGACTAGCCGTCTCACCGGTTATGCAGCTTGGCAGTATTGAGGCCATCAAACGCATGGTACGTGCAGGGCTGGGCTACAGTATTGTGCCGCGAATGGCGGTGGAGCATGCCGACGACCGGGAGGGATTACGCGTTCAATCGTTAACGCCCGTTCTGCGCCGGCAACTGGCGATAGTGATGCGTCAGGATAAGATCCTCAGCAAAGGGATGACGGTAATTATTCGGCTGTTACAGCGTGAACATGGACGTTAGCGCTCGGGCGAATCCACAACGAGGCCTGATTGCTGCGACTGAATTTTGTCCTGATGGTGATACCAGGCGCCAATGGAGGAATAAACAAAGCGGCCAAAGAAAAACAGGAAACTGATGAGCAGTATGATGCGGGTCATCCGGGTGTTAAATCGATGTCGTTTTCGCATACGCGTAGCCTGACTCACTTTCTTTTCCTGAGTATACCCTTTTGGGCGATACGGCTATTAAGGCACAGCCGCAAGTCTGGGTCAATTCGGCGAAATGTAAAATACCGTCAATGCTTACATTAATTTATGTTATTAAAAACAACGCTTTTATTTATCGCATTGATAATTACAGGAAAAATATTCAAAAAAAACGTAAGAAAGGTTTATTCAGATAAATTAATTTGATTTAGGTCAACCGCATCCCGTCGTTGATATTTAAAATCCCTCCTCCACTGTGCTTGCCAGGAATTTCCCGGGCAACGTGTACGTCAGGTTGGATGCCTGTCTTCCTTTACCCTCTGGAGCGCAAGGGTTGTAAACGAGCATCTATGAATATTCACCACATCCTGAAGCAAAATAAAGACCGCTGGTGGGCACTTCCTCTTATTTTACCCGTCGTGTTACTCCCGGTACTAAGTGTGGCTAATACCTTAACGCAGCTGGGCGACGGTATCGTTGCGCTCTATTATCTCCCGCTCTCTTTTCTGCTGGCGCTGATGTTGTTCTTTGGCCTGGAAGCCCTCCCCGGGGTGGTGGTATCGCTATTTTTACGTTATTACCCCTCCGTTGGGTTATTTGAAACCGTGGCTGGCATTCTGCATTTTATCGTTCCTCTGGTGCTCAGCTGGGGCGGTTATCGCGTATTTGCGCCCCGGCGCAATATGACCGCTTACGGTGACATACGTCTGATGGGGCAGCGTATTTTCTGGCAGGTGTTTTGTCCGGCAACGCTTTTTCTGGTGCTGTTTCAGTTTGCGGTTTATCTCGGCATTTATGAGAGCCGCCAGAGCCTCGCGGGACTAAATCCCCTCAATATTCGGACACTTATTAACTATCAGGGGCTACTGGTGAGCGGGCTGACGGGCGTGCCGCTAAGCTACCTGCTGATCCGCCTGATACGGCATCCGCGCTATATCAAGGGACTGATGTCCCAGCTCCGCGCGCAAATAGACAAAAAGGTGACGGCCGTTGAGTTTGTGGTGTGGTTTTTAGCCCTGGGCGGGTTGCTGGTCATGCTGCTGCTGCCCATGAATGCAAACAGTTCCATTTTCAGTACCAACTACACCTTGTCCCTGCTGATGCCCGTGATGCTCTGGGGGGCGATGCGCTTTGGCTACAAGCTGATGTCACTCATCTGGACGCCGGTCCTGCTGGTGTCGATTCACTTTTTTTATCACTACATTCCGGTGCAAGAGGGGTATGGCATTCAGCTGGCGATCACCTCATCCAGCTATCTGGTCTTTTCCTTCGTTGTGACGTACATGTCGATGCTGGCGACACGCCAGCGCGCCATCAATATTCGCTCCCGCAGTCAGGCTTTTCTCGATCCGGTGGTGCATATGCCCAACCTGCGGGCGCTGTCGCGCGAGCTGGCCAGTCATCCGTGGTCAGCGCTCTGTTTACTGCGCGTGCCCGAGCTGGAGGTACTGGGACGCAATTACGGCGTGATGCTGCGGATCCAGTATAAACAGCAGCTGGCGCAATGGATAAACGGCACTCTACAGCCCAATGAGCGAGTCTATCACCTCACCGGGTATGACATGGCGGTGCGTCTGGATGCGGAGTCGCATCAACAGCGCATTGAGACGCTGGACGAGCATATCAAGCAGTTCGTTTTTGTCTGGGATGGTATGCCGGTACAGCCTCAGGTCGGCATAAGCTATTGCTATGTGCGCTCACCCGTCAATCACCTCTATCTGGTGCTGGGGGAGCTGGGCATCGTGGCCGATCTCTCCCTTTCTACCAACCACCCGGAAAATCTTCAGCAGCGCGGGGCTGTTCACTTGCAGCGTAGCCTGAAAGATAAGGTCGCGATGATGAGCCGTTTACAGGCCGCGCTGGAGCAGGACGCTTTTACCCTGCTGGTTCAACCCGTTCGCGGGCTGCGCGGCGATTGTTATCACGAGGTGCTGCTGCGAATGCGTGATGATAATGGGGCGCTGATCTTTCCCGAACAGTTCCTGCCCATAGCACAGGAGTTTGGTTTATCGTCGCGTGTCGATTTATGGGTACTGGAGCGTACGTTGAGTTTCCTGGCACAGCACCGCCAGCGGTTGCCGGGCCAGCGCTTTGCGATCAACCTCGCACCTTCTACCGTCTACCGGGCGCAGTTCCCGCTTGAAGTGAGCCGCCTGTTAGCCAAATACGCCGTTGAAGCATGGCAGTTGATCTTTGAAGTGACCGAAAGCAGCGCCTTTGGTCATGCGGATCTGGCGGCGTCTACCCTCAGGAAATTACAAAAAATGGGCATCCGGATCGCCATTGATGATTTTGGCACCGGCTACGCCAGCTATGCGCGGTTAAAAAGCGTGGACGCCGACATCCTCAAAATCGACGGCGGTTTTATTCGCAATATTGTCAGCAACAGCCTGGATTACCAGATTGTGGCTTCTATTTGCCATCTGGCCCGGATGAAGAAAATGCTGGTGGTGGCGGAATATGTGGAAACAGAAGAGATACGTAGCGCGGTGCACGCGCTAGGTATCGATTATGTGCAGGGTTATTTGATTGGGTTGCCGGCTGAGCTTGATACGTTGCTCGACACGGAGCCTTCTCAGGAGAGCGCCTGAGCCGTTACGCTGCCGCCTCAGAACTCTCTTCTTCAATCTTCAACAGCCAGCCGGTGACCGCTTCCCAGTACTGCTGCTCTTTTTCCAGATCCAGCAGTACCAGCGCGTTCTGGCTGAACCAGTCGTGCGGGAAGCTCAGCGTCCAGTGATAGTCATCCGTTTTTAGCTTCAGCGTCGGCGGCGTGGTGGTCGCCTGTCGCTGATTATTGAGCAATACGCCCAGGCGCAACAGCTGAATGAGCGGCAGGAACTGCTTTTTCTTAAACAACGTAAAGCGCGGCAGATCGTCGAGCTTGATGGCTTTGCGGTGATAGCGGACCAGCGTCGCCATCATGGTTTGCTGCTCCTGGTTGAAGCCAGGCAGATCGCTGTTTTGCAGAATATAGGCTGAATGGCGATGCATTCCGCTGTGGTTAATGTTCAGCCCCACCTCGTGCAGCATGGCGGCCCATTTTAACAGTGCGGCCAGCTGCGGATGCGCCAGCTTAGGATTTTGCTCCTCCCACTGCTCGTACATCTGCACCGTGGTTTCGAGAACGCGCTTCGCCTGTTCACGGTCGATGTTGTACTGGTTGGCCAGGCTCTGCGCGGTACGGCTGCGAATATCCTGATGACGGAAACGTCCTTCCATCTCATACAGCACGCCTTCACGCAGGGCGCCGTCAGAGAGGCGCAGTTCTTTGATCGCCAGCGCGTCAAACACGCCGCAGAGGATCGCCAGCCCCGGTACGAACACGGCTTTACGTTCGTCGGACAGACCCGGCAAACTCAGGGCGTCGAAGCTCTTATGCTTAAGCACCTCTTCGGTGAGTCTCACCAGGCGCTCAGGCGTAATAAACCCGTCTTTTTCACCCATCGCCAGCAGCACTTCATGGGCCGCTTTAATCGACCCCGATGCGCCCAGCGCCACGTTCCAGCCCTGAATACGGTATTGCCAGGCCAGATTTTCCAGTTTTTGTACGGCGGCCATGCGCGCGCGCTGGAAGTTTTCGCGGGTGATGACGCCGCCCGGGAAATACATCTGCGCGAAGCTGACGCAGCCCATACGGCGGCTTTCCACCAGACGCGGCTCGAAGTCTTCGCCAATCACCAGTTCCGTGGAGCCACCGCCGATATCAATCACCAGCTTGCGGCCTTTTTCCGGCTGCGTATGCTCCACGCCCATAAAAATCAGGCGCGCTTCTTCGTTACCGGAGATGATCTCAATCGGGTAGGGGATAACCTTTTCCGCGCGCTTAAGAAATTCCGGCGCGTTCAGCGCCTGGCGTAGCGTATGCGTTCCAACGATGCAGACGCTGGACGGTGAAAAGCCTTGCAGACGTTCTGCGAACAGCGACAGGCAGTTCAGCCCGCGCTCCATAGCCTCTTCGCTCAGCATGTTACGCGCGTCGAGACCATCGGCCAGATGCACACGCTGCTTCAGACGACCGATGATCTGCATCGCGCCATCCACCTCGCGGGCGATGACCATATGGAAACTGTTTGAGCCAAGATCGACCGCAGCGAACTCCTGCGGGCGTGGGGTATTATCGTTTATTGGCATAGGTTAATCGGGTTGCTCAAGTGATTTAATGTAATCGTAAATCGCCAGCTGCGAGCGCACTTTACGGCGATTGCCGCGCGGTACATAGCGATTACTGAGTTCTTTATCGATATAACGTGCTTTCACCGTATCGCTGAACAGGATCTCGATAATGTCCAGGATACGCTGCTTCAGGCGAGGATCCAGCAGCGGTGCCGCCACTTCAATACGGTAATCAATGTTACGCGTCATCCAGTCGGCGGACGAGAGGTATACGCGCTTATCACCGGCGTTATCGAAAATATAGACGCGATCGTGTTCAAGATAGCGATCCACAATGCTGATCACGCGGATGTTATCGCTAATGCCTTCCAGTTCCGGAATGAGCGAGCACATGCCGCGAATGAGCAGATTTACCGGAACGCCAGAACTGGAGGCCGCGTACAGGCGGTCCACCAGGCCTTTGTCCACCAGATTGTTGAGCTTCAGCGTAATGCCGGACGACAAGCCGTTCTGCGCATTGGCAATCTCTTTGTCGATCATATCGTACAGCAGGCGCCGTGAGTTCTGCGGTGACACCAGCAGATAATCGAAGCTCACCGGGCGGTACGGGTTCTCAATGAAGTTGAACACCCGACGCACTTCGTTGGTGATGCGGGCATCGGCAGTCAGCAGCGAATAGTCGGTGTAGATTCTCGCGGTTTTCTCGTTAAAGTTCCCGGTACCGATATGGGCGTAGCGCACCACCTCGTCACCCTCTTTACGGGAGATCAGGAACAACTTGGCGTGAATTTTCAGCCCCGGCGCGGAGAAGATGACGTGCACGCCCGCTTCCGTCAGTCGGCGCGCCCAGTGGATGTTGGCCTCTTCGTCGAAGCGAGCCTGGAGCTCAACTACCACGGTCACTTTCTTGCCGTTGTGCGCCGCGTGGATCATCGCATCGATGATGCGGGAATCTTTCGCCACGCGATAAATATTGATTTTAATCGCCAGCACGTTCGGATCGAATGAGGCCTGACGCAGCAATTCCAGCACGTGCTCAAAGGTATGATACGGATAGTAGAGCAGTACATCCCGTTCGCGGATGGCGTCGAACCCGTTGCGGAACTTATCGAACCAGATATGGCGCAGGCGCGGCAGCGGTTTGTTCACCAGATTGGCTTTGCCGACGTTCGGGAAGCCAATGAAATCTTTAAAGTTGTGGTAACGCCCGCCGGGAATAATGGAGTCGTAGCGGGAGATGGTCAGCTTATCGCGCAGCATCTCCACCATTGCGTCCGGCATATCACGCTGATAGACAAACCGCACTGGCTCCGCCGTCAGGCGCTGCTTGAGGCTGGAAGACATCAGCTCCATCAGGCTGGCCTCCATCTCATGCACCAGA
The DNA here is from genome assembly GCF_001037675.1 of Enterobacter sp. MGH119. Lineage (NCBI taxonomy): Bacteria > Pseudomonadati > Pseudomonadota > Gammaproteobacteria > Enterobacterales > Enterobacteriaceae > Enterobacter > Enterobacter sp. MGH119. Next base: position 111,030 of record NZ_KQ089929.1, read on the forward strand.
TCGTACTCGGCGTCACGGGTCATCTTCATCGAGTAGGCGTTGAGCGCGTCGTAATCGAAGAAGCCTTTGAAGATATCGTCCAGGCAGTAGCGCAGGATGTTATCCAGCAGGATCATCGGCTTACGTCGGCGCGGGGTTTCCGGCGGCAGGTTTACAAAGCGTGGGACTTTATCAGACGGTATTTCCAGCAGCGCGTAGTTAATGGTCTCACCACGAATGATTTCTACCGCCAGATAGGTGTAGTCATCTTTCAGGAACTGCACCAGATCGGTTTCACGGTTGATCAGAATCGGGGTGATATGCTGGCGCAGATAATGTTTAAAATAGTGGCGCAGCCAGTTTTGCTGATTCGCGGAGAGCTGGCGTTCGTTGATCAGGAAGATTTGGTTGCGTGCCATTTCCAGCAGCAGCTCGTTATAGAGGCCATCAAATTCCTGATCGGCTTTCATGACGCGAGACTGGATTTTTCCAAGCAGATGTCGCGAGTGGGAGTTTAAGCCCTGTTCTTCGCTGATGATGATTCGGCGTTTCAGTTCGGCGAAGCGAACCTTGTAGAACTCATCCAGATTGTTGGAATAGATGCCTAAAAAACGCATACGTTCAATCAGCGGGTTGGTTTTATCGGCCGCTTCCTGAAGTACACGTTCGTTGAATGCTAACCAGCTTAGCTCTTTCTCGATGTATAACTTTTCCTGACCCATTACAGCTCACACTCCAGTTCAATCACAGGACGTGGTAAATCCGTCTCGTCCTTATTATGGCGAGCATTTCCACGATATGTCCAACAGTGCCAGAAAAGTATGACAGTTATTTTTTTATTGGGGAATTTAGAGGGTTGGGGGAGGGGATGTCGGGTGGCGCTGCGCTTACCACGACCTACGGGACCGTAGGCCCGTGCAAGCGAAGCGCCGCCGGGCAATTCAAACAGACTACTCTTCGGCAGCATAACCCTGCGGGGGCAACTTCACTCCGTCCAGCCAGGCTGCGCCGTCGCGCATCTCAAGACGGCCGTCAACAAACCAGCTTACCACCAGCGGATAAATGGCGTGTTCCTGAGCCTGTACACGTTCGGTCACGTCGTCTTCGTTGTCACCGTCAAGGACCGGTACTTTTGCCTGCAAAATGACCGGACCGCCGTCCAGCTCGTCGGTAACGAAATGCACGGAGGTACCATGCTCCTCATCGCCGTTCTCCAGCACCTGACGATGGGTGTGCAGACCGGGGTATTTTGGTAGCAGGGAAGGGTGGATATTGAGCAGTCGTCCGGCGTAGTGTGCAACAAAAGCCGGGCTCAGGATGCGCATGTAGCCTGCCAGCACCACCACGTCAGGCGCGTAGGCGTCAATCTCCTGCACCAGCTCACGGTCAAAGGCTTCACGCCCGGCGAACTGGCTGGCTTCCAGCGCGTGCGCAGGAATGTTCGCTTCCCGCGCGCGCTCAAGGCCGAATGCATCGGCCTTGTTGCTGAATACTGCCCGAATGGTGCCATTGATTTTCTTCTGTTTGCAGGCGTCTATGATTGCCTGCAAATTGCTTCCGTTGCCGGAAATGAGCACCACGATGTTTTTCATTCAATGACCACACGCTGTTCGGAATCGGAAGCTTTAATCGTACCGATTTTCCACGCGTTTTCACCTTTTTCTGTCAGCAGCTTAATCGCTTTATCCGCTTCGCTGGCGGGCAGGGCGATAACCATGCCCACGCCGCAGTTAAAGGTGCGGTACATTTCATGCTCGCTCACGTTGCCTGCGGTTTGCAGCCAGTTGAAGACGGACGGCCACTGCCATGAGGAGGCGTCGATCACCGCCTGGGTATTATCCGGCAGCACGCGCGGAATGTTTTCCCAGAAGCCGCCGCCGGTAAGGTGAGCGATGGCGTGCACGTCAACGTTCTCAATCAGCTCCAGCACGTTTTTCACGTAGATGCGGGTCGGGGCCAGCAGGTGATCGGCCAGCGGTTTGCCGTCCAGCTCGGTGGTCAGCGGGTCGCAACCGCTCACTTCGAGGATCTTACGCACCAGAGAGTAGCCGTTGGAGTGCGGACCGCTGGAGGCCAGCGCAACCAGCACATCGCCGTCAGCCACTTTGCTGCCGTCGATAATTTCTGATTTTTCTACCACGCCGACGCAGAAGCCTGCGACGTCATAATCTTCACCGTGATACATGCCAGGCATTTCTGCGGTTTCACCGCCGACCAGCGCACAGCCGGATTGCAGGCAGCCTTCGGCGATACCGTTAATGACGCTGGCTGCGGTATCCACGTCCAGCTTGCCGGTCGCGTAGTAATCCAGGAAGAACAGCGGCTCAGCGCCCTGTACCACCAGGTCGTTGACGCACATCGCCACCAGATCGATACCAATCGTATCGTGACGCTTAAGATCCATCGCCAGGCGCAGTTTTGTACCGACACCATCCGTACCCGAGACCAGCACAGGTTCACGATATTTTTGCGGCAGCGCGCACAGTGCGCCGAATCCACCCAGGCCACCCATCACTTCCGGGCGGCGGGTTTTTTTCACCACACCTTTGATTCGGTCAACCAGCGCATTACCTGCGTCAATATCAACACCGGCATCTTTGTAGCTGAGAGAAGTTTTGTTGGTCACGGCTTAAATCCCCACGCGATTGCATAGCTAGTAAGAAAAATCGGCGCAATTCTAACAGTCCAGGCAAACGTTTGCGAGCCTATTCTCGGCGTGGGGATCTTTTTTTCTGTGCGGCCTGTACAGGGCAACAAACTTGACTCTGTTCACGAAAATGAAACCGGTTTCGGCGATCTGCTTGCAACGGCAATCCCCTTTGCACATCATCAAACTGAAACCGGTTTCTGTAACTGTTTTTGCAGAAAATAACGCAGAATGAGGGATAGCGAATGTCAGGATTTAAAGCAGGTTTTCTGTGGGGTGGGGCCGTTGCGGCGCACCAGCTTGAAGGCGGCTGGAAAGAGGGCGGCAAGGGCGTGAGCGTTGCCGATGTCATGACGGCAGGTGCCCATGGGGTACCGCGTGAAATCACCAACGGCGTGATGGAGGGGAAAAATTACCCAAACCACGAAGCCATCGACTTCTATCACCGCTATAAAGAAGACATCAAACTCTTTGCCGAAATGGGGTTCAAATGCTTTCGCACCTCCATCGCCTGGACGCGTATCTTCCCGAAAGGCGACGAGCTGGAGCCGAACGAAGCGGGACTCCAATTCTATGACGATCTGTTCGACGAGTGCCTGAAGCACGGCATCGAGCCGGTGATCACGCTTTCCCACTTCGAGATGCCTTTCCACCTGGTGACGGAATACGGCGGCTGGCGCAACCGTAAGCTGATCGACTTCTTTGTCCGCTTCGCGAAGGTCGTTTTTGAGCGCTACCAGCATAAAGTGAAGTACTGGATGACCTTTAACGAGATCAACAACCAGGCCAACTTCCACGAAGACTTTGCGCCGTTTACCAACTCCGGGCTGAAATATGCGCCGGGAGAAGATCGCGAGCCGGTGATGTTCCAGGCGGCGCACTATGAGCTGGTGGCCAGTGCTCTGGCGGTGAAGGCGGGGCGCGAGATCAACCCGTCACTGCAAATCGGCTGCATGATTGCCATGTGCCCCATCTATCCGCTGACCTGTGCCCCGGACGACATGATGATGGCGATGAACGCCATGCATCGCCGCTACTGGTTCACCGACGTTCACGTGCGCGGCAAGTATCCGCAGCATCTGCTCAACTACTTTGAACGTCGCGGCTTCGCGCTGGATATTACCGAAGAAGATAAAGTGGCGCTGACGCAGGGCTGCGTGGATTACATCGGGTTCAGCTACTACATGTCTTTCGCTACCAAAGCGACGGCGGATAATCCGACGCTGGATTACGACGAGAGCAAGAGCCTGGTTTCTAACCCGTACGTGCAGAAATCGGACTGGGGCTGGCAGATCGATCCTGTCGGGCTGCGCTACTCCCTGAACTGGTTCTGGGATCACTATCAGCTGCCGCTGTTTATTGTGGAAAACGGTTTTGGCGCGATCGACGTGCAGGAGAGCGACGGCACGGTGAACGACCAGTACCGCATCGACTACCTTTCCGCCCACATCCGCGAGATGAAAAAAGCGGTGGTGGAAGACGGCGTGGATCTGATGGGCTACACGCCGTGGGGCTGTATCGACCTGGTCTCTGCCGGCACCGGCGAGATGAAGAAACGCTACGGCTTTATCTTTGTCGATAAAGATAACGAAGGTAACGGTACGCTGAACCGCAGCAAGAAGAAATCGTTCGACTGGTATAAGCAGGTGATTGCCAGCAACGGAGAGCAGCTATAATTGCCCGGTGGCGCTGCGCTTACCGGGCCTACGGGATGTCCAGGCCGGGTAAGCGTTAGCGCCACCCGGCAGAATCCCGCCCCCAAGTCGGAGCCTCGCCTCCGGCTTTTTTGTTTTTGATTGATGTATGTCAAGCAAGATGGGTATGGCGCAATCCGAAAAAAGCGGTATAATCCCGCGATTTTTTTTGCGGATGCCACCTCAGAGGAGAAAGAGAATGAAGATTGTGGAAGTGAAACACCCACTCGTTAAACACAAGTTGGGCCTGATGCGTGAGCATGACATCAGCACGAAGCGTTTTCGCGAACTGGCTTCTGAAGTGGGTAGCCTGCTGACCTACGAAGCGACCTCTGATCTGGAAACGGAAAAAGTGACCATCGAAGGCTGGAACGGCCCGGTACAGGTTGAGCAGATCAAAGGTAAAAAAATTACCGTGGTGCCAATCCTGCGTGCGGGTCTGGGCATGATGGAAGGCGTGCTGGAGCACGTCCCAAGCGCGCGTATCAGCGTGGTGGGTATCTACCGTAACGAAGAGACGCTTGAGCCGGTCCCGTACTTCCAGAAGCTGGTCTCTAACATCGATGAGCGTATGGCGCTGGTGGTTGACCCGATGCTCGCGACCGGCGGTTCGATGATCGCCACCATCGACCTGCTGAAAAAAGCGGGATGCAGCAGCATCAAAGTGCTGGTACTGGTTGCGGCGCCGGAAGGTATCGCGGCGCTGGAAAAAGCGCACCCGGACGTTGAACTCTATACCGCGTCTGTCGACCAGGGACTGAACGAGCACGGGTACATCATCCCGGGGCTCGGCGATGCCGGCGATAAGATTTTTGGTACTAAATAATCGAATAACGATAAAGAAGCCGACTTTGATAGTCGGCTTTTTTTTGAATAAAAACCAACAATGACACTCAGAGGAAAACACTATGATGCGCCGTGCTATCGGGGTGAGTGAAAGACCGCCGCTTTTACAGACAATCCCGCTTAGTTTGCAGCACCTGTTCGCCATGTTTGGCGCAACCGTGCTGGTGCCAATCCTGTTTCACATTAACCCGGCTACCGTGCTGCTGTTTAACGGCATCGGTACGCTGCTTTACCTCTTCATCTGTAAAGGCAAAATCCCGGCCTATCTCGGGTCGAGCTTCGCGTTTATCTCCCCGGTACTGCTGTTGCTGCCGCTGGGTTATGAGGTCGCGCTGGGCGGCTTCATCATGTGCGGCGTGCTGTTCTGCCTGGTCTCCTTCATCGTGAAGAAAGCCGGTACCGGCTGGCTGGACGTGATGTTCCCGCCTGCGGCAATGGGGGCCATCGTTGCCGTCATCGGCCTGGAGCTGGCGGGTGTCGCGGCGAACATGGCTGGGCTGCTGCCTGCGGACGGTCAGTCACCGGATTCTAAAACCATTATTATTTCGCTGGTGACGCTGGGCGTGACGGTATTCGGTTCCGTCCTCTTCCGCGGCTTTATGGCAATTATCCCAATCCTGATCGGCGTGCTGGCGGGTTACGCGCTCTCCTTCGTGATGGGCGTTGTGGATACCACCCCGATTGCCGAGGCGCACTGGTTCGCGCTGCCAACCTTCTACACCCCGCGCTTTGAATGGTTCGCCATTTTCACCATTCTTCCTGCTGCGCTGGTGGTGATTGCTGAGCACGTCGGCCATCTGGTGGTGACGGCGAACATCGTGAAGCGCGACCTGATCCGCGACCCGGGCCTGCATCGCTCCATGTTTGCCAACGGTTTCTCCACCATCATCTCTGGTTTCTTCGGCTCCACGCCAAACACGACTTACGGTGAGAATATCGGCGTAATGGCGATCACCCGCGTCTACAGCACCTGGGTTATCGGCGGCGCGGCGATCATCGCCATTCTGCTCTCCTGCGTTGGTAAACTGGCGGCAGCGATCCAGATTATCCCGGTGCCGGTGATGGGCGGCGTTTCTCTGCTGCTGTACGGGGTGATCGGTGCCTCCGGTATTCGCGTGCTGATTGAATCCAAAGTGGATTACAGCAAGGCGCAGAACCTGATCCTGACCTCCGTTATCCTGATTATCGGCGTGAGCGGCGCGAAGGTGCACATCGGCGCGGCAGAGCTGAAGGGTATGGCGCTGGCGACCATCGTCGGCGTCGGCCTGAGCCTGATTTTCAAGCTGATCTCGGTGATCCGCCCGGAAGAGGTGGTGCTGGACGCGGACGACAGCGAAAAAGCGCCACATTGATCGTCATGCCGGGCGAAGGATCGCCCGGTTCTCTCCTTGCAGGTTCCGTGTTAAACTCCATTCCGATTTTATGTAAGATCTCTGGTTGAGGTATTTCTGAACGGACCGGCACAGCTCTCTCTGCCACTTTATCTCCCTGACGATGAAACTTTCGCGAGTTTCTGGCCGGGTGATAACCCCTCTTTACTGGCTGCACTGCAAAACGTGCTGCGCCAGGAACACAGCGGATACATCTATATCTGGTCACGCGAAGGCGCGGGACGCAGCCACCTGCTGCATGCCGCCTGTGCGGAGCTTTCGGCGCGCGGTGACGCGGTAGGCTATGTGCCGCTGGATAAACGCACCTGGTTTGTGCCTGAGGTGCTGGAGGGCATGGAACATCTCTCCCTGGTCTGCATCGATAATATCGAATGCGTGGCGGGGGACGAACCGTGGGAAATGGCGATCTTTAACCTCTACAACCGCATTCTGGAGTCGGGCAAAACCCGGCTGCTGATCACCGGCGATCGTCCGCCGCGCCAGCTCAGTCTGGGGCTGCCGGATCTGGCGTCTCGTCTGGATTGGGGGCAAATCTACAAGCTGCAACCGCTGTCGGATGAAGACAAACTCCAGGCACTTCAGTTGCGCGCCAGACTGCGTGGATTTGAACTGCCGGAAGACGTTGGGCGCTTCCTGCTCAAGCGTCTGGATCGGGAGATGCGCACGCTGTTTGATACGCTCGATCAGCTTGACCGCGCCTCCATTACCGCCCAGCGCAAGCTGACCATTCCGTTTGTGAAAGATATTCTTAAGCTTTGAGCTTTTTGCCCGGTGGCGCTGCGCTTACCGGGCCTACGAAAACCCGTCATACCTTGCAGGCCGGGTAAGGCGCAATCGCCACCCGGCTAAAGATCCCCGAACAAGTGCCCCACCAGCAGCGGAATCGGTCTTCCCGATGCCACGCTTCTGCCGTTCTCACGCCACAGCGCCGTCCCGCTGATATCCAGATGCGCCCACGGAATGGTCGGGGGGCAGAAGTGGTGCAGCAGCCACGCCGCCGACGCGCTGATCGCCGCGTTGTTGGTCGGCGTGTTGCACAGATCGGCAATCGCGCTGTCGGTTTGCTTTCTCAGCCTCGCATCCAGCGGCAGGGACCACACCTCGTCGCCGCTCCGTTTGCCCGCGAGCGTCAGTGCCTGACGCAACGGCTCATCCTGGGTCATCAGCCCGCTCAGCTCATACCCCAGCGCTTTCACCACCGCTCCGGTTAAGGTCGCCATATCAATGATATAGTGCGCCTGCGGATGGCGCTGACTCGCCCAGGCGATAGCGTCTGCCAGCACCAGCCGGCCCTCGGCATCAGTATTGTTGATTTCCACCGTAATGCCGTTGCAGGCCATCGCCACCGTGCCGGGCTGCATGGCGTCGGGGCCGATGGCGTTTTCCGCCAGCGCCAGCACGCCCATGATGCGCACGGGTAATTTCAGCTCCGCAACGGTCAGCATCAGCCCGAGCACGTTAGCCGCGCCGCACATGTCATATTTCATGGTGTACATGCCCGCGCCTTCCTTCAGCCACAGGCCGCCGGTGTCAAAGGTAATGCCTTTTCCCACGTAGCAGCGCACCGGGCCATCAGACACGCCGTTATAGTGAATAGCCAGCAGGCACGGCGGGCAGGTCGCCCCTTTGCCGACGGCGTGCAGTAGCCCCAGCCCCTGCTCAACAATTTGCTTTTCATCCAACACCTCGCAGCGCAGGGCAGGGCTGGCGGCACACAGTTTTTGCGCCTCTTCCACCACAAACTGCGGCGTACAGCGGTCGGACGGCATATCCGCCAGGCGTCGCGCCGCGATCATGCCGAGCGCAATGGCCTGCTGCTGGCGGAAGGTCGTCTCCAGCTTCGCCTGCTGTTCCGGCAGGCAGAGGGCAGTGATGCAGGTAAGACGCAGCGCTTCGTCCGTCTTCTTCAGCTTCAGGTCACTGAGCCTGTGCGCCTGATTAAAGAGAAAACGCAGTACCTGCGCCAGCACCACATCGTCGATATCCGTCACGTCCAGCACGAGTTCGGCGCTGGCGGGGGCGGTAAGCAGCGGTCGCAGGGCCGTGATCAACCCTTCGGTCAGGGCGTCATGCCAGAGCGCATCCGGCAACAGAGTGATGCGGGCAAACGGCGCGCAGCCAAAGCGCGCGTCCGCGACGGTGCTCTGCTGGCGCATTTCAGCGATAAGAGCGCTATCCGGTAACAGGGAACTGTCAGCGCGCGCAATCAAATGGCTCTGCGGCTTCGCGTCTGAAAGCGCGTTGATAAACTGGTATGTGATCATCATGACTCCTCAATCGGTGCGCGGATCCGCGCGGCATAGGCCTGCATCCACTCCTCATCTACCGCGTGATAGTGCGTTTTCTCCCGCAGGCGTTCAGTACGGAAAACGGTGAGGGGCTGGCGAGCCGTCGCCACCACAAACGAGAAGGTTTTGATGTTGGTTGCGGCGCCAAATTCTCCTTTGCTGTTCATGCACACCACGGAGAGATCGCCCGCGCGACCGAAGCGCGACATCAGCTTGTCTTCCAGTTCGAACACCACCGAATCCGCCGCCTGCTGCGGCGTCATCCCTTGCGCCATCCGGCGAACGATTTCGTAGCTGGTACAGCCCTTCATCAGATCTTCACCGACGCCCGTGGCGGTGGCCGCGCCGGTTTCGCTGTCGCAGTAAAAGCCGGAGCCGATGATGGGTGAGTCACCGAGGCGACCGCGTTTTTTCATAAACAGGCCGCTGGTGGAAGTGGCGACGCTCATCGAGCCCTGTTTATCGAGGCCGATGATGCCGACGGTGTCATGTCCGTCGTAGGGGCTTAACCCCTTATCCAGCGTTTCGCGGCAGCGCTTACGGTAGTGTTGCATGGCGCGATCCGTGAGCATGGTTTTATCGGCAAAGCCCTGGCTCAGCGCCCATTCGCGCGCGCCCTGGCCGACCAGCAGGCTGTTATAGCGCTGGCGGCTGAGCGCGTGCGCCACGCGCACTGGGTTGGCGATATCCACCAGATTCCCCACGGCACCGAACGCCAGCGTGTCGCCGTCCATATAGGCCGCGTCCAGCTCCACCTCGCCGTTCTCTGTCGGCAGCCCGCCGTAGCCGACGGATTTATAAAACGGAAAGTCCTCGACGGCGGCGACGGCATCCACTACCGCCGCAGCGACAGGTTTGCCCGCAGCCAGGGCAGACGCGGATTCCGTTACCCCTTCAAGCGCCATTCGCCAGGTTGCGATAATTCCCCACATGCTTTACTCCTGTTTTGCAAGGGTGGTGTCGGTTTGCGTAACGCTGGCTATTTCCGCCGCGCGGTACTGTTTATCTAGGATACGCATGAAAGGCAGGTACAGCATGGCGCCAATCAGCAGGTTGATCAGCTGCATCACGCTGCCGCTCAGGTGCCCGGTGACGATAAAGCCGCTAATAACCGGCGGCAGCGTCCAGGGGATAAATACCCCGGTGGTGACGGCGACCGCACCAATTTTCATCGCCGCATACTGCACGGTGACCAGCACCAGCGGCACCAGATTGAACGGGATGAGCATGATCGGGTTCATGATCACCGGCAGGCCAAACAGGATCGGTTCGTTGATGTTAAACACCGAGGCACCCGCACCGAGGCGCGCCACTTCGCGCATGTTTTTGCTGCGGGCGAAAATCAGCATCGCAATCACCAGCGACAGCGTGGCGCCCGCGCCGCCCATCCAGATCATGTCAAAAAACTGTTCGGTGATGATGTGCGGCGGCGTCGTTCCCGCCTGAATCGCGGCGATGTTGTCGGTCTGGTTCTCCATCCACAGCGGACGAATAATCCCGTTGATCATCGAACCTGAGTTAATGCCCACTGACCACAGAATGGTGATGCTGAATACGGTCATCAGCGCCCCGAAATAAGAGGTGCCGTAGTGGCGCACCGGGGTGGCAACCACTTCATAAATAAACTGGTGGATGGTGTGGTAGTGGGTGTTTTCAAAGATGATGCGGATAAGCAGCACCAGAATCATCACCAGCAGGGCCGGGATCAGGGCCGCGAACGACTCCTGCACCGCAGGAGGCACGCCGTCCGGCATTTTGATGACCAGCTTTTTGCGCTTCAGCCAGCAGAACAGTTCCGTCCACAGCAGGGAACCGATCATCGCCACGAACAGCCCTTTGCTGCCAATCCACTCCACCGGCATCACGGTAATGCCGCCGTTTTCCGCCACTTTGATAAAGGGCGTCAGGATCAGAAACGCGACCAGCGCCAGGATGCCGCAGGAGATGCGGTCCTCGCCATAATGCTCAGCCAGGCGGTAGGCCACCAGGAAGCTGATAAACAGCGACATGGTTGAGAACACCGCGTTAAACGGGATCTCTATAATCGCACTCCAGCTCTCACCAAAGGCCTGAGACATAAACTGCTGATAGGCCTGATTCGGGAAGGAGGAGATCACCAGCAGGATGGAGCCGACGATGATAAACGGCATGAATGAAACGTAGGCCCCACGAATGGCCCCAAGATGACGCTGCTGGGCCGTTTTCGCCGCCAGCGGCATCAGTTTTGCTTCAAGAAATCCCAGAACATTGTTCATTGTGAACTCCGTACAAGATTGAGAGGTGTTGTTTATGTTATGTCTGTGGATTATCAGTGAAGCGCGGCGAGCGAAAGGTGAAATCGGTCACAAAGCATTCGCTGCTCTGATATAAATCTCATAAGATTAGTTGCGGAGAGAGACGCGATGGAAATCAAACTGCATGCCAACGCCACCACCACACCGCGTATCCGTCGTTATCTTCAGCAGTCAGATAAAAGCGACAGAGAGCTTGCCGTTGAGTTGGGTATCTCGGTCACCACCGTCAGGCGCTGGCGCAACCGCGACCAGGTTTCGGATAACCACACCACGCCAAAAGTGATACATAAAGCGTTGAGACAAGAGCAGGCAGCACTAATAAATGCTCTGCGTGATATCACCGGTGCACCGCTGGATGAACTGCTGCTGCTGGTGAATGACGGACTCGGGATCGCCGTTTCCCGCGCGACCCTGAACCGCTACCTCAAACCGGCTTCGGTAAGACAAAAGGGGGCGTCGTTGCAGGGCAAAAAGGCGCTGAAGGCCGGTATCATGCCGCAGAAGCTACTTCTGCATCATCAGCCGCTATCGCTGCATATGGACGACGGTGGGGAGCAACACCTGCTCTGGGCGCGTGAACCCGTTAGCGGCTGGTGCTACGCCCGGCTTTATGCCGGTGTCTCGCCGCAGTTGCTGACCCGCTGGACGAACGAGGTGCTGGCTGCCTGTCCGGCTGATATTCAATCTGTTGAGACTTTTGGGCTGGCAGTGAACTTGCCGGAGCATAACGTCACCGTAAAAGTGCATTCACAGTATTATCTTGCCCTTCAGGCCACCGTGCCGTTACGTGAGATCATTCCGCGGGTGAACAGTGAACCGGCGGGAGCGCTGTTGATCCAACTGTGTGAGTTTTACAACCGGGGAAAAGCGCAGAAAAAGCTGGGAGAGCGTACGCCGCAGGCGTTTCTGGAAGCGCTGCGGCGTAACGATTAGACGATCCCGAGCACGTCTTCCGGTGGACGGCCTATACGCGCCTTGCCGTTCGCCACGACAATCGGGCGCTCAATCAGCTTAGGATTGTCGACCATCGCCTGAATCAGCCGATCTTCAGTGAGACTGGTATCGTTCAGATTAAGCGACTTATACAGATCTTCTTTCTGACGCATCAGGTCGCGTGCGCTGCCCATGTTAAGCATCTTCAGCAGCTGGCGGATCGTCTGCGCATCCGGCGGCGTCTCCAGATACAACACCACTTCCGGATCGATGCCGTTAGACTTCAGCAGATTCAGCGTCTCGCGGCTCTTGGAGCAGCGAGGGTTATGGTAAATTTTTACCGCGTCTGTCATGACTTCTCCTTTATTACATCTTCTCGTACGGCTTAAAGCGTTGTTGCAGGCCGCGCAGCTGGTCGATTCGCGCATCGTAGCGGGCCTGTTGCAGGCTGCCAAGCTTCACCTGTGAGCTGGCGCTGCTCAACAGGGAAATGGCCTGATCGAGGCGACCCGCCAGCGCCAGGCCTTCCGCACGCGCGGCCAGCTCCTGATCGCGGTTACCCAGTTGCCCCTGGGCCTGGGCGAGCAGTTCCCAGCCGTTCTGGTCATCTTTATTGTTAAAGGTGTAGCGGTTCAGAATGGTCACCGCCTCGCCGGGCTGGCCGCCCTGTAGGTAGGCGTTCGCCAGGTTAAGCTGCAATACCGGATTGTTGCGAATGTCTTTCGCCCCTTTCAGACGATTGATCGCATCGGTCGCTTTTTTCTGCCCCAGATCGATATCGGTGGCGAGGTCAAGATACCATGGATTGTCAGGCGCCGACGCCAGCAGCGGCTGTAGCGCTTTACGCGCTTCATCGTACTTGCTGGCCTCCATCGCCTGGAGCGCCTGACCATACTGCGCCGCGTTTTTCTCGCGCACGTTGCCTTTCGCCAGCGCGTCCAGCAGATCGCTGGTGAGCTGATTACGTCCGGAGTTGTACATGCCAAGCGTTCTCACTTTGGCCATGTAGAAATCCTGCGAAGACTGCACCACGACCGGACGCATCTGGTTGGCACGGTTACGGGCATCCGAGAGTCGGCTTTCCGGCAGCGGGTGGGTCAACAGAATTTCAGGCGGGCGCGACGAGTAGCGTGCCTGGTCGAGCAGTTTTTCCAGGAAGCTCGGCATGGCCTGCGGGTCAAAGCCGGAACGCTGTAAAACCTGAATGCCGATGCGGTCTGCTTCCTGCTCGTTCTGCTGGGTAAAGCTGATCATCCCCTGACGCGTCCCCGCCAGCGTCCCGGTAAGCGCCGCCATCCCGGCCTGCGGGCTGGCCATCGCCAGCAAAATGGAACCCAGCGCGCCCACCCAGGTCAGGGGGGCGTTACGCTTCTGATCTTCCATCGCACGCGCCAGATGGCGCTGGGTGACGTGCGAAATTTCGTGCGCCATGACGGACGCCAGCTGGCTTTCGTTATCGGAATAACGGAACAGCGCCGAATGCAGCACCACGTTCCCGCCAAAGAAGGCGAAGGCGTTGATTTCGTCGTTATTGATTAAATAGAAATGGAAGGGCGTTTTTACCGAGTCGGCGTGCGCCACCAGCCGCATCCCCAGACCGTTGATGTACTGCACCAGCAAAGGGTCGTTAATCAGCGGAGCACTGCCGCGCAGCTGGCGTACGTAATAATCACCCATCTGCATCTCCTGCCCGATGGAGAGCGTGCTTCCTGCCGTGGTGCCCATGTCCGGCAATGAATCGGACGAGTCAGCGAAAGCGGGCAACACCTGACCCACCGTCACGGCGGCAATCAGTGTCGCAACCAGTGTTTTTCTCAACTGCCTGAACATAACCACTGTCCTGTATTTTGGATGTGCTAATTTGACCGATGAACCCGCATAACGTTCATCTCCGCTGCTCTGCGAGTGTAGCCGTGTTAAGAGATGAAGAAAATCCCATTCATCAGGGTTTTGCGAAACCTGACAGTGAAACAAAAAGGAAAGTCTTTTTTGTGACAGTTAGATACAATTCACCGTCTCACTCCCGCCATTCGATTCATGGAAGGGTTGTATGCTCGAAATGTTAATGCAGTGGTATCGGCGTCGGTTTAGCGACCCGGAAGCCATTGCTTTGCTGGTCATTCTGGTTGCCGGATTCGGTATCCTGTTCTTCTTTAGTGGCCTGCTGGCACCGCTACTGGTGGCGATTGTACTGGCGTATCTGTTGGAGTGGCCCACCGCGCGTCTGGAACATATCGGCTGTTCGCGCCGCTGGGCGACCAGCATTGTCCTGGTGCTGTTTGTCGGTATTCTGCTGCTGATGTCCTTCGTGGTGATGCCCATCGCCTGGCAACAGGGGATCTACCTGATCCGTGATATGCCCGGCATGCTGAATAAACTGTCTGATTTTGCCGCCACGCTGCCGCGCCGCTATCCTGCGCTGATGGACGCCGGGATTATCGATGCGATGGCCGAAAACATGCGCGCCCGCATCATGACCATGGGTGATTCGGTGGTGAAATACTCTCTGGCCTCGCTGGTGGGGTTGCTGACGCTGGCGGTTTACCTTGTTCTCGTGCCGCTAATGGTGTTTTTCCTGGTCAAAGATAAAGAGCAGATGCTGAACGCGGTGCGCCGCGTGCTGCCGCGCAATCGCGGTCTCGCCGGTCAGGTCTGGCAGGAGATGAACCAGCAGATCACCAACTACATTCGCGGCAAAGTGCTGGAGATGATTGTGGTGGGCGTGGCGACCTGGATTGGCTTCGTGATCTTCGGGCTGAACTACTCGCTGCTGCTGGCGGTGCTGGTCGGATTCTCGGTTCTGATCCCGTATATCGGCGCGTTTGTGGTGACCATTCCGGTAGTCGGTGTGGCGCTGTTCCAGTTTGGTCTGGGTACGGAGTTCTGGAGCTGTTTCGCCGTATACCTGATTATTCAGGGACTGGATGGGAACCTGCTGGTACCGGTGCTGTTCTCAGAAGCCGTTAACCTGCATCCGCTGGTGATTATCCTGTCAGTGGTGATTTTCGGCGGGCTGTGGGGATTCTGGGGCGTGTTCTTCGCCATTCCGCTGGCGACGCTGATTAAAGCCGTGGTCCACGCGTGGCCGGATGTGCCGGCGGTGGAGGAGAAGTAGTTTTGCCGGGTGGCGCTGCGCTTACCCGGCCTACTTATTCTTGTAGGTCGGGTAAGGCGAAGCCGCCACCCGACACTCACTTTCAGGCACTTTCTTTCAGCCACTTCAACACCACGTCGTGGTGGTTGCTGGTTTTGAAATCATCAAACACGTGCTCAACTCTACCGTCAGCGCCAATCAGGAAGCTGATACGGTGAATACCGTCGTACGTTTTGCCCATAAAGGACTTCTCACCCCAGACGCCAAACTGCTCGCAAACCTGGTGGTCTTCATCGGAAAGCAGCGTGAAGTTCAGCAGCTCTTTTTCCGCAAAACGTGACAGCTTCTCTGGCTTATCGGTGCTGATGCCCAGCACTTCCACACCGACCTTTTTCAACTCATCCATGTTGTCGCGTAGACCGCAGGCCTGTACGGTACAGCCCGGGGTCATGGCTTTCGGGTAGAAATAGACCAGAACACGCTGTCCCTGGAAGTCGGTCAAATTTACTTGCTCGCCGTCTTGATCCGGTAAGCTAAATTTCGGTGCGATATCACCGGCTTTCAGTGGGTTCATTACTCAACTCCATCCTGTTCGTGCTGCGAATAATCGACGACGCTTATACTGCCTTGCGCGTGTAATTCTGTACAGAGGGCTTTGAACGCTTGCTCGATATTTGACGCATCCTGCGAGGCAGGGCTGTGTGCGGTAATTTGAATAAACAGCGTCGGGATTGCGTTTTCATCGCCCGGCTGCGTGCGGGAAACCAGTTCGGCAATGTTCATCTGATGGCTGTCAAACAGCGCCGTAAAACGTTCAATCAGATGAGGTGAATCAGGCACTTCAACCTGTACCCAGACCGTGGCAGGCAGAGCCGGACGCGGGCGCGCGGTGGTGCGCTTCATCACAATCAGTAAATCCAGCTCTGCGCCTTTCAGCGGCAGGGTAGATTCGATGAGGGTAATGGCATTCCATGTTCCGGAAAGCAGCATGATGAACGTGAACTCTTCGCCAAGCATAGCCAGCCGGCTGTCTTCGATGTTGCAGCCGCAGCTGCTCACGTGGCGAGTGATGGTATTCACGATACCCGGCCTGTCAGCACCCAGCGCAGTGATAACCAGGTAATGTTGTGATGAGGTTGTCAAACCTGTTCTTCCTTTGCGTGGTTAAGTCTTCCTAAGGAAAGCATAAAAAAAACATGCATACAACCGCCTGAGAGCCTCAGGTCGCTTGCTTTTATTACAGTTCCAAACGTAACATTGAGGCTCTTGTTCGCACAGAGGATGGCTCATGTTCACGGGAAGTATTGTCGCGCTTGTTACACCGATGGATGAAAAAGGTAATGTCTGCCGGTCAAGCATGAAGAAGCTCATTGATTACCATGTCGCCAATGGAACCTCGGCGATCGTTTCGGTAGGGACTACCGGTGAATCCGCTACGCTGAGCCACGAAGAGCACGGCGACGTTGTGATGCTGACCCTGGAACTGGCGGACGGGCGTATTCCGGTCATCGCGGGGACGGGCGCAAACGCAACCGCAGAAGCTATCAGTCTGACCCAACGTTTTAACGACAGCGGCATTGTCGGCTGTCTGACGGTGACCCCTTATTACAACCGTCCTACTCAGGAAGGTTTGTTCCAGCATTTCAAAGCCATCGCTGAACATACTGACTTGCCACAAATTCTGTATAATGTTCCGTCCCGTACCGGTTGCGATATGCTGCCGGAAACCGTTGGCCGTCTCTCGAAAGTAAAAAATATTATCGGGATTAAAGAGGCGACAGGGAACTTAAGCCGCGTTCATCAGATCAAAGAGCTGGTTTCAGACGACTTTATCCTGTTGAGCGGTGATGATGCGACCGCGCTGGACTTTATGCAGCTCGGTGGTAACGGCGTGATTTCCGTGACGGCGAACGTGGCGGCGCGCGATATGGCTGACATGTGCAAACTGGCCGCAGCCGGTCACTTTGATGAAGCTCGCGTGATTAATCAGCGTCTGATGCCGTTGCACAATAAATTATTTGTCGAACCCAATCCGATCCCAGTGAAATGGGCATGTAAGGAGTTGGGGCTTGTAGCAACCGACACGCTGCGTCTGCCAATGACACCGATTACCGACCACGGTCGTGAAATTGTCGCTGGCGCGCTGAAGCATGCCGGTTTGCTGTAAAGTTTAGGGAGATTTGATGGCTTATTCAGTACAGAAGTCGCGCCTGGCGAAGGTTGCGGGTGTTTCGCTTGTTATGCTCCTCGCTGCCTGTAGTTCAGACTCGCGCTACAAGCGCCAGGTGAGCGGTGATGAATCCTATCTGGATGCGCCGCCGCTTGCTGAACTTCACGCGCCTGCCGGCATGATCCTGCCGATCCAGAACGGTGATTATAATATTCCGGTTACCAACGGCAGCGGCCTGGTGGGTAAAGCGCTCGATATTCGTCCGCCAGCTCAGCCTCTGGCGCTCGTGAGCGGCGCGCGCACGCAGTTCACCGGTGATACAGCTTCTCTGCTGGTGGAAAGCGCACGCGGTACAACGCTGTGGCCGCAGGTTGTAAGCGTCATTCAGTCGAAAAACTATACGATTGATAAACGCGACGACGCCAGCCAAGCTTTAACTACCGACTGGATTGAGTGGAACCGTCTCGATGAAGACCAGCAGTACCGTGGTCGTTATCAAGTCTCCGTTAAGCCGCAGGGTTATCAGCAGGCGGTTACCGTTAAGCTGTTGAATCTTGAGCAGGCAGGTAAACCGGTTGCCGATCCGTCCGCCATGCAGCGCTACAGCACTGAAATGCTGAACGTGATTGCAGCGGGTCTGGATAAGAACGCTACCGATGCCGCAAACGCCGCGCAGAACCGTAACGGCTCAACCTTTGACGTGCAGAGCGGTGCAGACGATACCGGTCTGCCGATGCTGGTGGTGCGTGCGCCGTTTAACCAGACCTGGCAGCGTCTGCCAGCAACGCTTGAAAAAGTGGGCATGAAGGTGACTGACAGCACCCGTTCAACGGGCAGTATCACAGCGACCTATAAGCCGCTGTCTGATAGCGCCTGGCAGGAGTTGGGGGCAAGCGATCCACAGCTGCCTTCCGGTGACTACAAAATCCAGGTCGGCGACCTCGATAACCGCAGCAGCCTGCAATTTATCGATCCGAAAGGACACACGCTGACCCAGGCGCAGAACGATGCGCTGGTCGCTGCCTTCCAGGCCGCATTCAGCAAATAATAGTGAGGGCTGGTTATTCCAGCCCTTTTTATTTTCGTGCTACGCAAACGTGTGCGTGGCATAATATGGCCAGTTTTGAATACAAATCATCACACCAGGAGTAATGAAGATGCAGAAGCAAGCTGAGTTGTATCGTGGCAAAGCGAAAACCGTATACAGCACGGAAAACCCGGATCTGTTGGTGCTCGAATTCCGCAATGATACGTCAGCAGGAGACGGCGCACGCATTGAGCAGTTCGATCGTAAGGGCATGGTGAACAACAAGTTCAACCACTTCATTATGACCAAACTGGCCGAAGCCGGTATCCCGACTCAGATGGAAGCGTTGTTGTCCGATACGGAATGTCTGGTAAAAAAACTGGATATGGTGCCGGTTGAGTGCGTGATCCGTAACCGTGCCGCAGGCTCCCTGGTGAAGCGTCTGGGCATCGAAGAAGGTATCGAACTGAATCCACCGCTGTTCGATCTGTTCCTGAAAAACGACGCCATGCATGACCCGATGGTCAACGAATCCTACTGTGAAACCTTCGGCTGGGTAAGCAAAGAGAACCTGGCGCGCATGCAGGAACTGACCTACAAAGCCAACGACGTGCTGAAAAAGCTGTTTGATGACGCGGGCCTGATCCTGGTCGACTTCAAGCTGGAGTTCGGTCTGTACAAAGGCGAAGTGGTGCTGGGCGACGAATTCTCTCCGGACGGCAGCCGCCTGTGGGACAAAGAGACGCTGGATAAAATGGACAAAGACCGTTTCCGCCAGAGTCTGGGTGGCGTGGTCGAAGCGTACGAAGCGGTTGCTCACCGTTTAGGCGTTAAGCTCGACTAAACTGCGCATTTGCCAAAGGATGTTGGCATCCTTTGGCGTCTTATCCTTGTTTACTATGGTAATCCTTTCATTAACCGCCTACGATCATAGCTATTATAAATGGAATAGTTCGAGGTGTTTATGCGCTGGCAAGGGCGTCGTGAAAGTGACAACGTAGAAGACAGACGCAGCAGTGGTGGCGGTGGTCCGTCTATGGGCGGGCCAGGTTTCCGGTTACCCAGCGGCAAGGGCGGCATTATTCTGCTGGTCGTCGTGCTGGTGGCGGGCTACTACGGTGTCGACCTGACCGGTTTGATGACCGGTGAAACCGGGCAACAGCAGCAGTATTCTCAGCGCTCCATCAGCCCAAATGAAGATGAAGCGGCGAAATTTACTTCCGTTATTCTCGCGACGACCGAAGATACCTGGGGTCAGCAGTTCGAGAAAATGGGGCGGACTTATCAGCCGCCAAAACTGGTGATGTACCGGGGCGCAACCCGCACCGGCTGTGGCACCGGGCAGTCCGTTATGGGGCCGTTCTACTGCCCGGCGGACAGCACCGTCTATATCGATCTCTCCTTCTATGACGACATGAAAAGCAAGCTGGGCGCCGACGGCGATTTTGCCCAGGGCTACGTGATCGCGCATGAAGTCGGCCACCATGTGCAGAAGCTCCTCGGCATTGAGCCTAAAGTGCGTCAGATGCAGCAGAATGCGTCTCAGGCGGAGGTGAATCGTCTTTCCGTACGCATGGAGCTTCAGGCCGACTGCTTCGCTGGCGTCTGGGGACATAGCATGCAGCAGCAGGGCGTGCTGGAAACAGGCGATCTGGAAGAGGCCCTGAATGCCGCACAGGCGATTGGTGACGATCGCTTGCAGCAGCAGAGCCAGGGGCGCGTTGTGCCGGACAGCTTTACCCATGGCACCTCAGAGCAGCGCTACAGCTGGTTTAAGCGTGGCTTCGACAGCGGCAACCCGTCGCAGTGTAATACCTTCGGCAAAGCTATGTGATGTTGGGGTTTGAACAGCTGGTTAACCAGCTTCAGCGTACCGGGCACCGCCGGCTGGTGGTGCTCAGCGGCGATGAAGCGTGGACGTTGAGCCAGGTGACCCATCTGCGCGATACGTTACCAGGAGACTGGCTGTGGCTGGAGGAAAACCCCTCTAAGGCCATCAGCGGCCTGCTGGGACGTGAATACCTGCACGCCGTTTTTGACGCGCGAGACGGGTTTGACGTCTCGGCCTTCGCCGCCCTCAGCGGGACCCTGCGCGCCGGAAGCCTTCTGGTGCTGCTGGTGCCGCCGTTCTCCGTCTGGGCCGACAGGCCCGACAGGGATTCTCTGCGCTGGAGCGACAGCGCAGAGCCGATCGCCACCACGCACTTTGTTCACCACTTTTGCCGGATGCTTACCGCCGATTCAGATGCCATCGTCTGGCATCAACATCGTCCTCTGTGCCTTCCCGTTGCGCCAGATTTACCCGCCTGGCAGCCCGCCAGCGGTGAACCGCAGCGCGAGCAGGCTGAAATCCTCGACGCTCTTCTGACCATGCCTGCGGGCGTGGCCGCCGTGACGGCGCCGCGCGGACGCGGAAAGTCCGCCCTGGCGGGCATGTTGCTGAGCGGCATTCAGGGGAGTGCAGTAGTGACGGCACCGGCAAAAGGGGCGACGGATGTCATCGCGCGTTTCGCCGGGGAACGTTTTCACTTTATGGCCCCGGATGCGCTGCTGGCCTCCACCACAGAAGCTGACTGGCTGATTGTCGATGAGGCAGCCGCTATCCCCGGCCCGCTGCTGGAGAAGCTGGTGTCGCGCTTTCCCCGCGTGTTGCTGACCACCACGGTGCAGGGTTATGAAGGCACGGGCAGGGGATTCCTGCTGAAGTTCTGCGCCCGGTTCAGCGGGCTGCGGCGTTATACCTTATCCACGCCAGTTCGCTGGGCTGCCGGATGCCCCCTTGAGCGGATAGTGGCGAACGCGCTGCTGTTCGACGATGCGCTTATCGATCGCAAACCGGCAGGGGAGGTACGTTTAACGTCGCTGGAGCCCGGGATATGGGAGAACGATCCGGCGCGCGGGGCAGGCGTGTATGAACTGCTGTGTGCCGCGCACTACCGAACGTCCCCCCTCGATTTACGCCGGATGATGGACGCCCCCGGCCAGCACTTTGCTGTTGCTCAGGCGGGCGCGGAGATCGCGGGCGCGCTCTGGCTGGTGGAGGAGGGGGGATTACCCCCTGAACTTAGCCGCGCAGTATGGGCGGGGTTTCGTCGGCCGCGTGGAAATCTGGTGGCGCAGTCGCTGGCGGCGCACGGCGGTTCGCCGCTCGCGGCGACGCTGAAAGGCCGACGCGTCAGCCGCATTGCGGTTCATCCCCATCGCCAGCGGGAAGGCATCGGCCAGCGGCTGATCCGCAGTGCCAGCGGAGAAGATTATCTCTCGGTCAGCTTTGGCTATACCGACGAGCTGTGGCGTTTCTGGCGGCAGTGCGGGTTTGTGCTGGTGCGGATGGGCAGCCACCGGGAAGCCAGCAGCGGGTGCTATACGGCGATGGCGTTGCTGCCGCTGAGCGAGGCGGGGCATCAGCTCTGCGAACAGGCGCATCAGCGTTTATGTCGTGATATGCGCGTCCTGTCGGCCTGGAATGGCGAAAAGATCCCGGTGACGGATGCATGGGAAGCTACCCTTAATAGTGATGACTGGCTGGAGCTGGCGGGGTTTGCCTTTGCTCACCGGGCGTTTTCAACCTCGGTTGCGGCGCTAACGCGATTGGTGTTAGCCGTGGACATCCCACTCCCGGCGCTGCGCGGGAAAATGGAAGGGAATACGCACGATTTCGGGCGCAAAGCGCTGCTGGCGAAGCTACGCGAGGAAACCGCACACGCGCTTGAAAGGCTTGATTACTCCCGTAGCCAGCAGCTGAAAGCCGACATTTTGCAATGGCAATTTTTTCAATGACTTCTTCAGTAAAGTGGCATGGTCATTACCCCGCAGAGGCGTAAAATCCTGCTTATCAATTAAGGAGATCGCCATGAAACATGACCATTTTGTTGTGCAAAGCCCGGATACGCCTGCTAAACAGCTCCTGCTTCTGTTTCATGGCGTGGGCGACAATGCCGTCAATATGGGACAGATTGGCAGCTGGTTTGCACCCGTTTTCCCACACGCGCTGATCGTCAGCATCGGCGGCGTGGAGCCGTGCGGTCCGGACGGCCGGCAGTGGTTTTCCGTCGAGGGCGTGACGGAGGAGAATCGTCAGGCGCGTATTGATGCCGTTATGCCAGCCTTTATCGATACCGTGCGTTACTGGCAGCAGCAGAGCGGCGTAGGCGCCGACGCAACGGCGCTGATTGGCTTCTCTCAGGGTTCAATCATGTCGCTGGAAAGCGTAAAAGCGCAGCCCGGACTGGTGTCCCGCGTGATTGCCTTTAACGGGCGTTTTGCGACGTTACCGCAAAGCGCGACCACGCAGACTACGATCCATCTCATTCATGGGGGTGAAGACCGGGTAATTGAGCTTTCGCATGCAGTAGCCGCCCAGGAGACGCTGATGCGCGAGGGCGGAGATGTGACGCTGGATATCGTAGACGATCTGGGGCATGCCATTGACGATCGCAGCATGCAGTTCGCGCTCGATCATCTGCGTTATACCGTACCGAAGCACTACTTTGATGAAGCGCTCAGCGGCGCTAAGCCGAATGACGATGATATCGTCGAGTTTATTTAAACATTTCCCCTCTCCCCAAAGGGAGAGGGAACAAAACCCCCCTCGTCCCTCTGGGGAGAGGGGCCGGGGGTGAGGGGTGTGTACAATTACTTCTTCTGGTCCTTCTTCGGCCAGTCGTCTTCATCGTCCAACTTGTCGTTAAAATCACGGTGCGGCGGAAGATCCGGTTTGTTGGCAAGGAACTTTTTGTGGTCAACGCGCTTGAGATCTTTAATCACGTTAAGCAGCACGCCTACCAGAAATACCAACACCAGAATCCACCAGTACTTTGAAAGCCAGTCCATTCGCTAATCCTCTTTAAGCACCCGTCAGGCGACGAGTTGCTCCATAATACGTTGATACATGCGGGCCAGCAGTTGTAAATCGGCAGCGTTCACGCATTCATTGATTTTGTGAATCGTCGCGTTAACCGGACCCAGTTCGACAACCTGTGCGCCCATGCGGGCGATAAAGCGTCCGTCAGACGTGCCGCCCGTTGTCAGCAGTTGTGGCTTAATTTCATTATAGTGCGCAATGGCGTTCACTACCGCATCCACCAGTTTACCGCGCTGCGTCAGGAACGGCTGGCCAGACAGCCACCAGTCGAGGGTATAGCGCAGCTGATATTTCTCGAGCAGCGCAATCACTCGCGCTTTGATCATCTCGTCAGTCAGTTCGGTGCTGAAGCGGAAGTTAAACTGGACGAAGAGATCGCCGGGAATGACGTTGTTGCTGCCGGTGCCAGCCTTGATGTTGGCTATCTGCATGCTGGTTGGCGGGAAAAATTCATTGCCTTTATCCCATTCAATGCTCACCAGTTCGTTCAGCATCGGCGCGGCGCGGTGTACCGGGTTATCCGCCAGGTGCGGATAGGCAACGTGGCCCTGCACGCCATGAATAGTCAAATTGCAGGTCAGGGATCCACGGCGGCCATTTTTCACCACATCGCCCACCACTTCGGTGCTGGACGGTTCGCCCACCAGACAGTAGTCCAGACGTTCATTGCGCGCCATCAGCGCCTCAACGACCTTCACGGTGCCGTTGTGGGCGCTGGCTTCTTCATCGGAGGTAATCAAAAACGCAAGACGGTTTTTATGGTTCGGATGCTGGGCGACGAAACGCTCTGCCGCCACGACCATCGCAGCCAGGGAACCTTTCATGTCCGCAGCGCCGCGTCCGAAAAGCATGCCGTCTCGAATGGTCGGCTCAAAAGGCGGGTTGATCCAGCGGTCTGCGTCGCCCGCGGGAACTACGTCAGTATGTCCGGCAAACGCCAGCGTCTCCCCCTGACCGCGCCATGCCCAGAAGTTCTGCGTATCGCCAAAATCCATGTGCTCCACGGTAAAACCGATGGCACGCAGGCGCTCAATCATTAATGCCTGACAACCTGCGTCGTCCGGGCTAAGGGAAGGACGGCGAATAAGCTGCTGAGTCAGCTCAATGACCGGGCATGACATAGACTACACCTCAACGAATAAATCTGAATAAAGGGTTTCACTGAAACCCAGCAGCATAGGCTGACCTGGCTTGCAGAGCAATGGGCGTTTGATGATTGCCGGCATTTCAAGCATCAGTTTGGCTGCGCTGTCGGCGTCGTTGATCGTGGCCCGTAGAGATTCATCCAGTTTTCGCCAGGTGGTCCCGCGGGTATTCAGCAGCGCTTCCCATCCCAGTTCGTTGATGGCGGAATGGAGAAACGCGGGGTCAAGCCCGTCGGCACGGTAATCGTGGAAGCGATAGTCGATGTTGTGTGCTTCCAGCCAGCGGCGGGCTTTTTTAATCGTGTCGCAATTTTTAATGCCGTACATCACAACCATAGTGAATCCTTTTGTTCTTTTGTGGATTAAATGTTCAATATTTTCGAAGATATATCCTTAAGTGGAATATAACACATTCGGAATTTTTCGGGATTTACAATTCTCCATAATTCAACGAACAGCTGTAAGCTGAATAGTCTTTCATCTTTTAAGCATAGTTGTCCACCCTGTTTAAATTGCTAATAAACTCAGGGGGAAATTAAAAATGCTGTCATTTTTCCGACTATTTCAAAATATTGCTGTAGGTCACATAAAATTTACCCGGCAACGCTCATAGTGATCCTAAACCTACCAGTACAGCGGGGCTCAATCACAGCAATCGGTTAAAGTGGCTTCACAATGATGATACGTTTTCGTAGAATGCGCATAATAATAAGAGAGGTTGTTATGATTGAACGTGAACTGGGGAACTGGAAAGATTTTATCGAAGGCATGCTTCGTAAATGAATTTCCGGTAAGAAATGCAAGAGCACTTAATTAACTAAAATAACCATAGTGTGAAAGAATCACACAATAAAAAGGCGGCCTGTAAAGCCGCCTTTTTTATTTCAACGGGTTATTCCGGCTTATCCTTCAGCGGGAAACGACGGCGTATCAGCACAAAGAACAGCGGTACGAAATAGATAGCCAGTATCGTCGCGGATATCATTCCCCCCATAACGCCCGTACCCACTGCGTGCTGGCTGCTGGAGCCTGCGCCGGAGCTGGTGGCCATCGGCAGGACGCCAAACACAAAAGCCAGAGAGGTCATCAGGATCGGACGCAGGCGCTGACGACAGGCGTGCAGCGTGGCGGCCATCAGTTCGTGACCTTTGGCATTCATCTCATTGGCAAATTCGACGATCAGAATGGCGTTTTTTGCCGACAATCCGATCACGGTGAGGAGTCCGACCTGGAAATAGACATCATTTTCCAGGCCGCGCATCCAGGTTGCCAGCAGCGCGCCGATGACCCCGAGAGGCACCACCAGCATCACCGAGAACGGCACTGACCAGCTTTCATACAGCGCCGCCAGGCAAAGGAATACCACCAGCAGCGAAAGAGCATACAGGGCAGGCGCCTGAGCGCCGGAAAGCCGTTCCTGGTAGGACATCGCCGTCCACTCCAGGCCAAAGCCAGTCGGTAACTGCTGAACCAGTTTTTCCATAATGTCCATTGCGGTACCGGTACTGACGCCCGGCGCGGCTTCACCGACAATCTCCAGCGCCGAATAGCCGTTGTAACGCTCCAGACGCGGCGAACCGGTCTCCCAGCGTGACGTCGCAAACGCCGAGAACGGCACCATGCCGCCGGTGTTATTGCGCACATACCAGCGGTTGATATCGTCCGGCAGCATGCGGTATTTGGCGGCAGACTGAACGTAGACCTTCTTCACGCGGCCGCGATCCATAAAGTCATTTACGTAGCTTGAGCCCCATGCCGTTTGCAGGGTGTCGTTAATGTCGTCGATGGAGACGCCCAGCGCCTGCGCTTTACGCTGGTCAATATCTACCTGTAGCTGAGGGCTGTCATCCAGACCGTTATGACGAACGCGGGTAAGCTGCGGATCTTTCCCGGCCAGCTCGAGCAGTTTATCGCGAGCAGCCATCAACGCGTCATGCCCGGCACCCGCGTGATCCTGAAGCTCCATATCAAACCCGGCTGAGCTGCCCAGGCCGCTGATGGCGGGCGGGCTGCTGGCGAAAACGCGCGCTTCCTTGATTTTGTTGAACGCTTTGGTTGCACGCTCAATGATGGCAAAGGAGGAGCCGGTATCGCTGTCGCGCTGGTCCCAGTCTTTCAGGCGCACAAACATACGCGCCACGTTCTGCCCGTTACCGCCGGGGCCAGAGCCGACGGTGGAGAAGACGGAGACCACGTTATCTTTCTCCTGAGTATGGAAGTAGTTCTCAACCTTCTGCACCACTTTCAGGGTCTGCTGCTGGGTCGAGCCGCTCGGTAACTGTACGGAGGTAATAAACATGCCGCGATCTTCCAGCGGCAGGAACGAGGTTGGCAGCCGCAGGAACAGGAAGACCATGCCGCCGAGCAGCAGGACATAAACCACCATCCAGCGCACGCTGCGGTGCAGTACTTTACCCACGCCCGCTTCATAGCGCGCCGCATTGCGGTTAAACATGCGGTTAAACCAGCCGAAGAAGCCTTTTTGACCGTGGTGTTCGCCCTTATGCAGCGGTTTGAGCAGCGTCGCGCACAGGGCAGGGGTAAGGATCATTGCCACGAGTACGGAGAGCACCATTGCAGAGACGATGGTGATCGAGAACTGGCGATAAATCGCGCCCGTGGTGCCGCCAAAAAATGCCATCGGGATAAATACCGCCGACAGCACCATGGCGATACCGACCAGCGCGCCCTGAATTTGTCCCATCGATTTGCGCGTGGCCTCGCGGGGCGAAAGCCCTTCCTCGCTCATAATGCGCTCGACGTTTTCCACCACCACGATGGCATCATCCACCAGCAGGCCGATGGCCAGCACCATGGCGAACATGGTCAGGGTGTTGATGCTGTAACCGAAGGCATACAGCACCGCAAAGGTTCCCAGCAGCACCACCGGCACCGCAATGGTGGGGATCAGCGTGGCGCGGAAGTTTTGCAGGAACAGGTACATCACGAGGAACACCAGCGCGATAGCTTCGAGCAGGGTTTTCACCACATCTTCGATGGAGGCTTTTACGAATGAGGTGGTTTCGTAGGCGACTTTGTACTCCAGTCCGTGCGGGAAGTAATGCGACAGTTCATCCAGACGCTCTAACACCCGCTGCGCGGTCGCCATTTCGTTGGCGCCGGAGGCCAGTTTTACCCCCAGTCCGGACGCGGCATTGCCGTTAAAGCGACTCAGGTAGTCATATTTTTCCGCCCCCATTTCCACGGTGGCGACATCCCCCAGACGCACTTCCGAACCGTCCTGATTCACGCGCAGAGTAATATTGCGGAACTGGTCAGGTGTCTGGAGCAGCGACTGGGAGTTGATGGTGGCGTTAAGCGCCTGGTTGTCCACGGACGGCGTACCGCCGAGCTGCCCCACGGCAATCTGGGCGTTCTGCGATTCGATAGCGTCGGTGACATCTTTAGCGGTCATCTGCACGCTGTTCAGCTTGTTGGGATCTAGCCAGATACGCATGGAGTACTGCGAGCCGTAGGCGTCGATATCCCCCACGCCGTTGATACGGCTGAGCGGGTCCTGAATATTACTGGCGACGTAGTCCGCGATGTCCTGCTTATCCATCGAGCCATCGGTTGAAACAAACGCGATGGTCAAAATATTGGTGTCACCGGTTTTACGCACGGTCACCCCCTGGTTCTGCACCGCCTGAGGCAGTTTACGCAGGGCCGATTGCAGCTGGTTTTGCACCTGCTGCACCGCTTCATCCGGATCCGTGCCCGCCGTAAAGCTCAGGGTTACCGTCGCCTGGCCCGTGGCACTGCTCTGCGAGGACATGTACATCAGGTTATCAAGACCCGTCATGTTCTGCTCGATAACCTGCGTGACGGTATTTTCCAGCGTCTGTGCCGAGGCGCCAGGATAGTTCGCCGTGATACGCACGTTGGGGGGCGCGAGGTCGGGGTATTGCTCAACAGGAAGGGAAGTAATCGCCAGGACACCCGTCAGACACAACAGGATTGCAAGCACCCAGGCAAAAATGGGGCGATCGATGAAAAAATTCGCCATTAAAGTGTGACCTCGTTTTGCTGCACGTCATTATTGTTTATTGCCCGCCTAACTTTAGCGGTAAGGCCCAGGTCAAACGTGGAGAAATAAAGGAGATAATGTAAATTATCATGCGCTTTTTTCAGCGCGCCTTCTTTCCCGCTATTTTTCAGCCTGCGCCGCAGGCGTCCGGAACGTTACGCTGACCTGTGTCCCACCCTGTGGCGGCTGAGAAAAGTGTAATGTCCCGCCGAGCCGTCCCGCGCGTTCGCGCATGATATTCAGCCCGTAATGCCCCGGCGGTTCACTGGCGTCGCCGATACCAATACCGTTGTCGCGGATCGTGACTGTGTGAGTGCCGTCCGCGGTGGTGACGCAGCTGACCACAATCTCGCTCGCGTCGGCATGTTTAATCGCATTCAGCACTGCCTCACGCACAATCTGTAAGAGGTGCACCTGTTTTTGCGCGTCCAGCGCCAGCGATGAGAGACGGCAGTCGAGCACCAACTTCGCGCTGGTCTGGCTTTGCAACCCGTCAAGAGACTCCTGTAGCGCGGCAGGAAGATTGGCGTGATTGAGCGTCAGGCGGAAGGTGGTGAGCAGCTCGCGTAGCTGATGCCAGGCGTTATTCAGCTCGCGGGAGAAGTCCGTAATGATGGCCTGCGCCGGGGCATTGTCGCCCGGCACGGCATGCTTCAGCAGCGTAAGCTGAATACGCAAATAGGAGAGCACCTGCGCCAGCGAATCATGCAACTCGCGCGCGATGGTGGCGCGCTCTTCCATCAGCAGCAACTGCTGATAATGTTTCTGCGCCTGATTGAAATAGAGCCCCCGGCCCAGCATCGTCGCCACGCTTTCCATGAGCGGCAGCGGAACATCCCCGGTCGCGCTTTGCCAGCGCAGTTCGCCGTACAGGGTGTCCTGCATTAATACCGGTAAATTGTGCATTTTCTCGCCCGGGGACTCCTGTCCTTCGTAAAGCTGCCAGTCGTCACTGGTGCGCAATTGCAGGTAATTCATCTGCGTATAGTCATGCACAATCTGCAAAATATGCCGGAAGCAGTGGCTGTCTATCTGCCCGGTATTCAACGCCTGTGAGCATTTGAACAGCATTTCGAGCTGCTGATGCGCTTCATACAGGTGGCGGGTTTTTTCAGCAACGGAGTGCTCCAGGGAACGGTACAGGGTGTGTAATTCCGCCGACATATGGTTGAAGGCGCGGGAAAGCTGGCCCAGCTCGTTGGGAAGCATAATATCCGGCGCGGGGGTATCGAACTGCCCCTGTTCGATACGCTCGCTCGCTGCCACCAGATTATTCAGCGGCAGCACAACCTGACGGCGGATGCGCCGCAGGGTCATCACCGCCAGCAGCAGGATGCCCAGGCCGCCCGTCAGCGACATGAAAATCACCAGCTGTATCTTATGTTCGGTGTAGTGCTGTAGCGCCAGCACAAAGGCATCTATCCGGCCCACGAAATCCTCTATGTGGCTCTGATACCACCCGGTATCGCCGCTGGCGATACGCGTGTCCATCTCCTGCCAGCCAAGCTGCAACTGCTGGTAACGCTGTTTGACGTCCTCTGGCACATACCAGCGGTTTAGCTTCTGCAACGCAGGCGCGCTCAGCGTTTTCTGCCAGACCGCGCGGTGCCCTGCCAGCGACGGGCTGGCGCGCTGCATTTCGTAGCCCAGGCGGTAGCTCTGCATGCGCAGCGATCCGGCGATGTTAATCGCCTCGGCGTCGCGCTGGCTGCTGGCGAGTGTAACCAGCGCAATGGCGCTGATCAGAACGGACAAGACAATCATCGAAAAGAAAGCCCGAGCCAGGCTTCCCGATACGGGGCGTTTAACGGTCACTCATCGGCTTCCTGAATTAAATTGATCTGCCACAGGTTCACTGGAAATAATTCGCCTTCCAGGGCATTTGAACATTGCGTCGCCATGCCACTGTGGGTAAATACGATAACAATAGAAAGAATAAGGTTATTGAACCAAAAACAGGTGTTGTTATGAATCGTTTTATTATGGCCAACGCTCAACAGTGTATCGGTTGTCGCACCTGCGAAGTTGCCTGTGTGATGGCGCACAACGGGGAGCAGCACGCGCTGAGCGAGCGCCATTTTCATCCCCGCATTACGGTCCTTACCTCAGGCTTGCGAAAAAGCCCCGTGACCTGCCACCACTGTGAAAACGCGCCCTGCGCGCAAAGCTGCCCGAACGGAGCCATCACGCAACACAGCGACAGCGTACAGGTCAATCAACAAAAATGCATTGGCTGTAAAGCCTGCGTGGTGGCCTGTCCGTTTGGCACGATGGACATGCTGATCGCCCCGCTGGAAAACGACAGCGTAAAGGCCTCGGCGCACAAATGCGACCTCTGCCTGGAAAGGCCGCAAGGCCCGGCCTGCGTTGAAAACTGCCCGGCAGAGGTGCTTACGCTCGCCACCCCAGCCGTGCTGGATAAGTTGGTTAAGCAGCGCCGACAGCGCAGCGCAAGGCTGGACGCGCTGCCGTGGCACAGCGAGGCGGTTCAGTCAGTCCCTCCGCAAACCAAACGGCAACAGATGCAAAACACCCCGGCGCGCGGTGAGCCGGAAAAGCTCAGCCCCGACGCGCGCGCAGGTCATTTTAACGAGATCTACCTGCCGTTTCGCCCGGAACAGGCGCAGCGCGAAGCATCCCGGTGCCTGAAATGTGGCGACCACAGCATTTGCGAGTGGACCTGCCCGCTGCATAACCATATTCCACAGTGGATTGAGCGGATCAGGGCGGGGGATATCATCGGTGCGGCTGAGCTTTCTCACCAGACTAACTGTTTACCGGAAATTACCGGCCGCGTCTGTCCACAGGATCGATTATGTGAAGGCGCCTGCACCCTGCGGGATGCGTCAGGGGCGGTAACCATCGGGAATATCGAACGGTATATCTCGGATCGGGCGCTGGCGATGGGCTGGACGCCGGACGTCAGCCACGTTAAACCGGTCGGTAAGCGCGTCGCCATCATCGGTGCCGGTCCGGCAGGGCTGGCCTGCGCCGACGTACTGGTGCGCAGCGGCGTCGGTGTGACGGTCTACGATCGCCATCCGGAAATCGGCGGATTGCTGACCTTTGGTATTCCGGCCTTCAAGCTGGATAAATCCCTGCTAGCGCGGCGCAGAGAGATATTCAGCGCGATGGGCATCCGCTTCGAGCTGAACTGCGAGGTGGGAAAAGACGTATCGATGGCCCAACTGCAAAACGACTACGATGCCCTGTTCATCGGCGTAGGGACCTATCGTTCCATGAAAGCGGGTATCCCTCACGAAGACGCGCCGGGCGTGTACGACGCGCTGCCGTTTTTAGTGGCGAACACGCGGAACGTGATGGGCCTTGACCCTGCCGCAGACGAGCCGTTTATCGACACGCAGGGGTTAAACGTGGTGGTGCTGGGCGGGGGCGATACGGCGATGGACTGCGTGCGCACCGCGCTGCGACATGGCGCGGCGAAAGTCACCTGCGCCTATCGGCGGGACGAGGCCAACATGCCGGGCTCAAAGAAAGAGGTTAAAAACGCGAAAGAAGAGGGCGCGGCCTTTGAATTTAATGTCCAGCCGGTTGAGCTCACGCTGGATACCGACGGAAAGGTCAACGGTATCCGGATGCTGCGCACCCGTCTGGGCGAGCCGGATGCGCAGGGGCGGCGGCGTCCTGTCCCGGTGGCGGGCAGTGAGTTTGTCATGCCAGCGGATGCGGTGATCATGGCGTTTGGGTTTAATCCGCACGCCATGCCGTGGCTTCAGGCGCAGGGCGTCGACACCGACGACTGGGGGCGCATCAGGGCCTCCGTGGAGAGCCGTTATCGCTACCAGACCTCGAATCCGCAGATTTTTGCTGGCGGTGATGCGGTACGCGGTGCAGATCTGGTGGTCACCGCGATGGCGGAAGGGCGCCATGCCGCGCAGGGGATCATGGACTGGCTTGGCGTGCCGCCGCGCAACATGCATTAACGCAGACGGGCGACAAAGCGGGCTTCACAGCGTAGTATAAACAGACTCATTTTGCCGTGGAGCCCGTATGTCTCTGAACATTAGCGTTATTAAAGACAAAATCCTTTCTGAAAATTACTTTGTCCTGCGTAACATCACTTACGATCTCACCCGTAAGAACGGGGACATCATTCGCCATAAACGCGAAGTCTACGACCGGGGCAATGGTGCAACCATTCTGCTGTATAACCGTGAAAAGCAAAGCGTAGTGCTGATCCGCCAGTTTCGCATCGCGACATGGGTCAATGGCAACGCGGACGGACGTCTGATTGAAACCTGTGCAGGTCTGCTGGACGACGATGAGCCGGAAGTGTGTATCCGCAAAGAAGCCATTGAAGAGACGGGTTTTGAGGTGGGGACGGTGCAGAAAGTCTTTGAGCTGTTTATGTCCCCTGGCGGGGTCACCGAGCTGATCCACTTCTTCATTGCGGAATATACCGATGCCCAGCGCACGCACCGGGGCGGTGGCGTGGACGACGAAGACATTGAAGTGCTGGAAATGCCTTTCGCTAAGGCTGTTGACATGGTGAAACGCGGCGAGATCCGCGACGGTAAAGCGGTGATCCTGTTGCAATATCTGCAAACCAGCGGGCTGATGAATGCCGCGGCGGAAGCGCGATAAGTTGTATTTCAGATAAATCTATCCGATAAATCCGATTGAGCCAGCCCGCCCAGGGCACGAAGATACGCCCCAGATTGACCTATTCGTTTGCGGGGCTGTGCCGTTCATGCGCTACTGCGTTTTTCTTATCTTCTTCATTTGCGTGCTTCCCGCGCCTCGGGTGTGGGCTGCGCCTGCGCAGCAGTCTTTTTCAGACTGGCAGGTGACCTGCAATAACCAGAACTTCTGCGTAGCGCGCAACACTGGCGAGCATCGCGGTCTGGTCATGTCGCTGAGCCGCAGTGCGGGGGCAAAAACGGACGCCAGCCTGCGCATTGATCTCGGTGGGCTTTCGGCGCCTCCGGTGAAAGAGCCTGACATCGCCCCGCGCCTGCTGCTCGACAATGTGCCGCTTAAACTCACGTCGCAACACTGGCAGTTAACCCCCTGGCATCTTAAAACAGACGATACGGGCACCATCACCACGTTTCTGAAAACCATTCAGGAAGGTCAGGCGCTGACTCTGCGCGGGGGGAAGCAGACAATCTCTCTGGCCGGGCTGAAAGCGGCGCTGCTGTTTATCGATGCCCAGCAAAAACGCGTCGGAAGTGAAACGGCATGGATTAAAAAAGGGGATAGTCCACCGCTGAGCGTGCCGCCTGCGCCGGCATTAAAAAAGGTGGCGGTGGTGAACCCCACGCCAACGCCGCTGACGCATAACGAATTGAACGATCTGCTGGATTACGGTAACTGGCGCATGAACCACAGCCAGTGCTCTCTCGATCCGAACCGGCGTGAGGTGCGCGTGACCGCGCTGACCGATGACAAAGCGCTGATGATCATCAGCTGTGAGGCGGGGGCGTACAACACCGTCGACCTGGCGTGGCTGGTGTCGCGTAAAAAACCGTTTGCGGCCAGGAGCGTGAGATTGCGTCTGCCGTTTACCCCTTCCAGCCAGAGTAGCGACATGGAGCTGATGAATGCCAGCTTCGATGAAAAAACGCGCGAGCTGACCACGCTGGCGCTGGGACGCGGGATTGGCGACTGTGGGATCCAGACCCGCTGGCGTTTTAACGGCCAGCGCTTCCGTCTGGTACGCTACGCGGAAGAGCCAAGCTGTGATAACTGGAATGGGCCAGATGCCTGGCCCACGCTGTGGATCACAAGGTAGGGTTTTGCCGATTTGTAGGCCGGGTCAGGCGCAGCCGCCACCCGGCAACGCAGATCGCACTACAGCACGCTCAGCGCCTTCTCCACTACGTTCTCAACGGTAAAGCCGAAGTACGGGAACAGCTTATCGGCCGGGGCGGATTCACCGTAACCCTTCATGCCGACAATCGCCCCTTTCAGACCCACATATTTGTACCAGTAGTCGGCAATGCCAGCTTCAACCGCCACGCGCGCCGCGACGTTTGAAGGCAGCACCGATTCGCGGTACGCCTCATCCTGGGCATCAAAGATATCCGTTGAAGGCAGGGAAACCACGCGCACCGCGTGACCCTCGGCGGTTAGTTTCTCCGCCGCTTTTACCGTGATTTCCACCTCTGAACCGGTGGCAATCAGGATCACGTCTGGCTTGCCGCCGCTGTCTTTCAGGATGTACCCGCCGCGGGCGATATTTTTCACCTGCTCCGGCGTGCGCTCGATCTGCGCCAGGTTCTGGCGCGACAGGATCAGCGCCGTGGGTCCGTTATGACGCTCTACGGCCAGCTTCCAGCCCACTGCCGCTTCAACCTGATCGCACGGACGCCAGGTACTGAAGTTTGGCGTCAGGCGCAGGCTCGCCAGCTGCTCTACCGCCTGGTGCGTCGGCCCATCTTCACCCAGTCCGATGGAGTCGTGGGTGTACACCATGATTTGCCGCGCCTTCATCAGAGCCGCCATACGCGCCGCGTTACGGGCATATTCGACAAACATCAGGAAGGTAGCGGTGTACGGCACGAAGCCGCCATGGTGGGCGATGCCGTTGGCAATGGCGGTCATCCCGAACTCGCGCACGCCGTAGTGGATGTAGTTCCCGGCAATGTCCTCCTTCAGGGATTTAGAGCCGGACCAGATGGTAAGGTTACTTGGCGCCAGATCCGCCGATCCGCCCAGCAGTTCGGGCAGGATTGGGCCAATTGCGTTCAGGGTGTTTTGTGATGCCTTACGGGTGGCAATTTTCGCCGGGTTGGATTGCAGGTTTTCAATCAGCGCCTGGGTTTTCTCTTCCCAGTCTTCCGGCAGGCCGCCGCTCATGCGGCGGGTAAACTCAGCCGCCAGATCCGGATACGCTTTTTTGTAAGCGGCAAACTTCTCGTTCCAGGCCTGCTGCGCTTTTTCACCTGTTTCGCGAGCATCCCAGGCCTTGTAGATCTCTTTTGGGATCTCAAAGGCCGGGTGTTTCCAGCCCAGTTTCTGGCGGGTCAGCGCCACTTCCTCTTCACCCAGCGCCGCGCCGTGCGCCTCTTCTTTGCCCGCTTTGTTCGGCGAGCCGAAGCCGATGGTGGTGCGGCAGATGATCAGGGACGGTTTGTCCTTCACGCTCTGCGCTTCCTGAATCGCTTTTTTCACCGCCTCAGGATCGTGACCGTCGATCTCGTGCACCACGTGCCAGTGATAGGCTTCAAAGCGTTTTGCCGTGTCGTCGGTAAACCAGCCCTCGGTTTCCCCGTCAATGGAGATACCGTTGTGATCGTAGAAGCCAATCAGCTTGCCCAGGCCCAGGGTGCCCGCCAGCGAGCAGACCTCGTGGGAGATCCCCTCCATCAGGCAGCCATCACCCATAAAGACATAGGTGTAGTGATCGACAATCTCGTGGTCGGGCTGGTTGAACTGCGCGGCCAGCGTACGCTCTGCAATCGCCAGGCCGACGGCATTCGCCAGCCCCTGGCCCAGCGGGCCGGTAGTGGTTTCAACACCCGGCGTATAGCCGATCTCCGGGTGGCCCGGCGTTTTGGAGTGCAGCTGGCGGAAGTTTTTTAACTCCTCAAGCGGCAGATCGTAGCCGGAGAGGTGCAGCAGGCTGTAGAGCAGCATCGATGCGTGACCGTTGGAGAGAATAAAACGGTCGCGATCGTACCAGGTCGGATCGGTCGGGTTGTGCTTGAGGAAGTCGTTCCACAGCACTTCGGCAATATCAGCCATACCCATGGGGGCGCCAGGGTGGCCGGAATTGGCTTTTTGTACGGCATCCATGCTGAGGGCGCGAATGGCGTTGGCGAGCTCTTTACGGGACATAGTTCACTCCGTGGCAAGGTTAAAGTTTGGCAGCGAGAAGATCTTCGAGTTTGCGCTGGTCGACGGCGAACTGACGGATGCCGTCCGCCAGTTTTTCCACGGCCATTGGGTCCTGATTATGCTCCCAGCGGAATTCCGCTTCGGTCATGGGTTTTGGTTTTGGCAGAACGGTAGAGGTCGGCACAAGCTTGCGGATCACCGTCTCTTCACTCTCCTGAAGCTTTTTCAGCAGGTCAGGGGAGATGGTCAGCCGGTCGCAGCCCGCGAGCGCCAGGATCTGCTCGGTGCGGCGGAAGCTGGCCCCCATCACGATGGTTTCGTAGCGGTGCTGCTTGTAATAATCGTAGATATTACGCACCGATTTTACGCCAGGATCTTCTTCCACCACGTACGGATCCATTGGCTGTTTCGCCTGATACCAGTCGTAGATACGTCCGACAAACGGTGAAATCAGGAACACGCCCGCTTCGGCGCAGGCACGCGCCTGGGCGAAGGAGAACAGCAGCGTCAGGTTGCAGTGGATCCCCTCTTTCTCCAGCACTTCCGCCGCGCGGATGCCTTCCCAGGTAGACGCAAGCTTGATCAGGATGCGTGACTTATCGATCCCCTGCTCCTGGTAGAGTTCCACCAGGCGGCGAGCCTTGTTAATGCTCTTTTCCTGGTCGAATGAGAGGCGGGCATCCACTTCGGTGGAGACGCGTCCCGGTATGCTTTTAAGAATTTCCGCACCGATATTGACCGCCAGCTTGTCGCTGGCCTCGGCGACCTGCTGCTCCTGCGTTTTCCCGCGCTGTTTGCCATAGGCAAGGGCGTCATCAATCAGATGACTAAAGTGCGCAAGACCGGCCGCCTTGAGCAGCAGCGAGGGGTTGGTGGTCGCGTCTTCCGGCTGGTAGTGACGAATCGACTCGATGTCGCCGCTATCTGCAACCACGGTGGTAAATTGTTTGATGCCGTCTAGCTGGTTCATAATTACTCCTTGGAAATAAAAGAGTTAGTCGAGTGCGTCAGGTCACACTTCTGAGAATATCATGATGGACTTAACAAAAAAGCATAGCAGACGGGGGAGGCATTGCTGTCTGAGACGGGTAACATGGTTGTTATAAATTGATAACAATTTTTATTCTGCAATGGTGAGAGTTTGGCAGCCTTCAAAGTTTAGGAGCCTGCCTGCGGCGATACTATGCGGCACACCAGGGTGTGCATAGGAACGTCAACATCACCCTTTTTGACCGAAACGTGAAAGGAATAACAAGATGGATGATCAGTTAAAACAAAGCGCTCTCGATTTTCACGAGTTTCCTGTTCCGGGTAAAATCCAGGTATCCCCGACCAAACCGCTGGCGACCCAGCGCGATCTGGCGCTGGCCTACTCGCCAGGCGTG
The DNA here is from genome assembly GCF_001037675.1 of Enterobacter sp. MGH119. NCBI lineage: Bacteria > Pseudomonadati > Pseudomonadota > Gammaproteobacteria > Enterobacterales > Enterobacteriaceae > Enterobacter > Enterobacter sp. MGH119. The sequence continues at coordinate 148,617 of NZ_KQ089929.1, forward strand.
GCTGCTCCGTGCCTGGAAATCGAAAAAGATCCGCTGGCAGCGTACAAATACACCGCCCGTGGCAACCTGGTGGCCGTTATCTCTAACGGTACGGCGGTGCTGGGGTTAGGGAACATCGGTGCGCTGGCCGGTAAGCCGGTGATGGAAGGGAAGGGCGTTCTGTTTAAGAAATTTGCCGGTATCGACGTCTTCGATATCGAAGTGGACGAACTGGATCCGGATAAATTCATCAACGTGGTGGCGGCGCTGGAGCCGACCTTCGGCGGCATCAACCTGGAAGACATCAAAGCGCCGGAATGTTTCTATATCGAGCAGAAGCTGCGCGAGCGTATGAACATTCCCGTGTTCCATGACGACCAGCACGGCACGGCGATTATCAGTACCGCCGCCATTCTGAACGGCCTGCGCGTGGTAGAGAAAAATCTCTCCGACGTGCGCATGGTGGTCTCCGGCGCAGGCGCCGCGGCCATCGCCTGTATGAACCTGCTGGTGGCGCTGGGCATGCAGAAGCACAATATTGTGGTCTGCGACTCCAAGGGCGTGATCTACAAAGACCGCGAGCCAAACATGGCGGAAACCAAGGCGGCCTATGCGGTGGAAGACGATGGCAAGCGCACGCTAGAAGACGTCATTGAAGGTGCCGACATTTTCCTCGGCTGTTCAGGCCCGAAAGTACTGACCCAGGAGATGGTGCAGAAGATGGCGCGCGCGCCAATGATCCTGGCCCTGGCGAACCCGGAGCCGGAAATTCTGCCGCCGCTGGCGAAGGCGGTGCGTGAAGACGCGATCATCTGTACCGGACGTTCGGACTACCCGAACCAGGTGAACAACGTGCTCTGCTTCCCGTTCATCTTCCGCGGTGCGCTGGACGTCGGCGCTACGGCAATCAACGAAGAGATGAAGCTCGCCGCCGTTCATGCTATCGCAGAGCTGGCGCACGCCGAGCAGAGCGAAGTGGTGGCCTCCGCCTACGGCGATCAGGATCTGAGCTTCGGCCCCGACTACATTATCCCTAAACCATTTGACCCGCGTCTGATCGTGAAGATCGCGCCAGCGGTGGCTAAAGCGGCGATGGACTCCGGCGTGGCGACGCGGCCGATTGAAGATTTCGATGCCTACGTCGATAAACTCACCGAGTTCGTCTACAAAACCAACCTGTTTATGAAGCCGATCTTCTCCCAGGCGCGCGCTGACGCGAAGCGCGTGGTGCTGGCGGAAGGGGAAGAGGCGCGCGTGCTGCATGCCACGCAGGAGCTGATCACCTTAGGGCTGGCGAAACCGATCCTGATTGGTCGTCCGAGCGTGATCGAGATGCGTATTCAGAAGCTGGGCCTGCAAATTAAGCCGGGCGTCGACTTTGAGATCGTCAATAACGAATCCGATCCGCGCTTCAAAGAGTACTGGAACGAATACTATTCGATCATGAAGCGTCGCGGGATCACCCAGGAGCAGGCGCAGCGGGCGGTGATCAGCAATACCACGGTGATCGGCGCGATCATGGTTCATCGCGGTGAGGCGGATGCGCTGATCTGCGGCACCATCGGCGAGTACCATGAGCATTTCAGCGTGGTGCAGGAGATCTTCGGCTATCGCGAGGGCGTCCATACTGCCGGCGCAATGAACGCGCTGCTGCTGCCAAGCGGTAACACCTTTATCGCCGATACCTACGTCAACGACGATCCTTCCCCGGAGGAACTGGCGGAAATCACCGTGATGGCGGCGGAAACCGTGCGCCGCTTTGGTATCGAGCCGAAAGTGGCGCTGCTGTCGCACTCTAACTTCGGGTCATCCAAATCCGCGGCGGCGTGCAAAATGCGCCAGACGCTGGACCTGGTGCGCGAGCGTGCGCCGGAGCTGATGATCGACGGCGAGATGCACGGCGACGCCGCGCTGGTGGAGAGCATCCGTAACGAACGCATGCCGGATAGCCCGCTGAAAGGCTCGGCGAACGTGCTGATTATGCCGAACGTGGAAGCGGCGCGTATCAGCTATAACCTGCTGCGTGTGTCGAGTTCTGAAGGGGTGACCGTAGGGCCAGTGCTGATGGGGGTGTCAAAACCGGTGCATGTGTTAACGCCGATTGCCTCCGTGCGTCGTATCGTCAATATGGTGGCGCTGGCGGTGGTTGAGGCACAGACGCAGCCGCTGTAATTAACCCCACCCCTCACCCTAACCCTCTCCCCTGAGGGGAGAGGGGACAGCTCCGAGCCGTCTTTTCACCCTCGCCCCTTTGGGGAGAGGGCCGGGGTGAGGGGTAAGGGTTACACCCAGTCCCGAACCCGAATAAACTCACTCAAGGCAGCCTCCGGGCTGCCTTCTTTTGGCGCGTAGCTGTATTCCCAGCGCACCAGCGGCGGCATCGACATCAGAATGGACTCCGTGCGCCCACCGGTTTGCAGGCCAAACAGCGTCCCGCGATCCCATACCAGGTTAAACTCCACGTAGCGCCCGCGGCGGTAAAGCTGGAACTCACGCTCGCGCACGCCGTAGTCGGTGTTTTTGCGGCGTTCGACAATCGGCAGATAGGCATCGGTAAAGCCTTCACCCACCGCGCGCATAAAGCTGAATGCGGTATCAAAATCCGGCGTGTTGAGATCGTCAAAGAACAGCCCGCCGATGCCGCGCTGCTCGTCGCGGTGCTTCAGATAGAAATAGTCATCGCACCACTTTTTGTATTTCGGGTAAACGTCTTCGCCAAACGGCAGGCAGAGGTCGCGCGCGGTGGTGTGCCAGTGCACGGCATCCTCTTCGAAGCCATAGTAAGGCGTTAAGTCGAAACCGCCGCCAAACCACCAGACCGGATCGGCCCCCGGTTTTTCCGCGATGAAAAAGCGCACGTTGGCGTGGCTGGTTGGCACAAACGGGTTATGCGGATGCACCACCAGCGAGACGCCCATCGCCTCGAAGCTGCGGCCCGCCAGTTCAGGCCGATGCGCCGTGGCGGACGCTGGCATTGCATCACCGTGGACGTGGGAGAAGTTGACCCCGGCCTGTTCAAAAATACCGCCGTTACGCAGCACGCGGCTGCGCCCGCCGCCGCCCGCTTCGCGCTGCCAGGCGTCTTCCTGGAATTCACCGCCGTCTGCGGCGGAAAGTTTCTGGCAAATCGCGTCCTGTAGCTGCATCAGGAAAGTTTTGACCAGCTGTGCATTCGGTTTCATCAACGTTTCCTGGAGTGCGCTTTTTGATTATCGAACCAGTTGAAATAACTGATGACCCCGGAGGCGATGGCGTTCGCGATCTTCTGACGAAACGCCGTGGTGCCGAGTAAACGCTCTTCTTCCGGGTTGGTAATGAACGAGGTTTCCACCAGCACGGACGGTATGGACGGGGACTTCAGCACCACAAACGCGGCCTGCTCGGTGCTTTTGCTGTGCAGACGGTGCACGGGCTTAATCCGTTTAAGGATATGCGAGCCGAGCGTCAGGCTGTTTTTGATGGTATCGGTCTGCACGAGATCAAACAGAACCTGCTGTAACAGATGGTCTTTGTCGGTAGCTTTTTTCCCGGCCACTTCATCCGCCCGGTTTTCACGATCGGAGAGGTATTTCGCCATGGCGCTACTGGCGCCACGGTTGGAGAGAGCGAACACCGAGGCGCCTGCGGCGGAAGGGTTTGTGAAGCCATCCGCGTGAATGGACATAAACAGGTCTGCGCCGTGCTTGTGGGCAATCTCCACGCGATCGTACAGTGGGATAAACGTGTCGCCCGTGCGCGTCAGGCGGGCGTCAATACCGTTGCTGCGTAAAATTGCGCGCACATTTTTTGCAATTGCCAGCACGACGTGTTTTTCTTTCGAACCGTTTCGGCCAATGGCGCCGGTGTCGATCCCGCCGTGGCCTGGATCGAGCATGACCAGACGCTTTGCGCCGGCTTTTTTGGTTTTCGGTTTGCTGTGTCCGTTACTGGTTTTAAGCGTGCTCTCGTCTTTTGCCTGAGCCTGCTTTGCGATGCCCGTTAACGTTAAGGCCGCCAGCCCCGCTTTGAGAACCTGACGACGCGATGTGAGTGCTTTTAATGGTTTGAATGTGCTCATGCGGCCTGAATTGTAAAAATTGGGGTCCTGGTGTTATATCGTATCGCGTTTTGCGTGACGACATTCCTTATTGAGAATTGTTTTACTTTTCATTTCAATACGTGACAAAGTGACATTATGCCAAATTTTGGCGAGTTTTTCCCCGGTTATTGGCTAAATGCCCTGTTCACGCCATAATCACTGTTTTTAAACCCGAAAAGGCGGTTAATACCATGGAGATACGCGTTTTTCGCCAGGAAGATTTCGAAGAGGTGATCACCCTTTGGGAGCGCTGCGATCTGCTGCGTCCATGGAACGATCCGGAGATGGACATCGAACGGAAGGTGAATCACGATGTCAGTCTGTTTCTGGTCGCTGAGGTCAACGGCGAAGTAGTCGGGACGGTGATGGGCGGGTACGACGGCCACCGCGGCTCGGCCTACTATCTGGGCGTGCACCCGGAATACCGCGCGCGCGGCATCGCCAACGCGCTGCTTAACCGTCTGGAAAAGAAGCTGATCGCCCGTGGCTGCCCGAAAATCCAGATTATGGTCCGGGAAGATAACGACGTGGTGCTGGGCATGTATGAACGTCTGGGCTACGAGCATGCGGATGTACTGACGCTGGGTAAGCGCCTGATCGAAGATGAAGAGTACTGAGTTCCACCCTGGCGACTACGACGTTCACGGTCGTCTGCGTCTGCCTTTTTTGTTCTGGTGCGTTTTGCTGTTGCAGGCCCGCACCTGGGTGCTGTTCGTGATGGCTGGCGCGTCGCGCGGGCAGGGCGATACGCTACTGAATCTCTTTTATCCCGATCACGATGCGTTCTGGCTGGGGTTACTGCCCGGTGTACCGGCGGTGCTGGCGTTCCTGTGCAGCGGACGGCGGCAGTTCCTCCCGCGCTTCTGGCGCGCACTTCGCTGGCTATTGATTCTGGCGCAGGTTGTGCTCCTGGTCTGGCAGCCCGTGCTCTGGCTGTACGGCGAGCCGCTATCAGGTATCGGGATTGCGCTGGTGGTGGCGGATATTGTCGCGCTGCTGTGGCTGGTCACGAATCCCCGTTTACGCGCCTGTTTTACGCAAGAGTCAGATTAAAACGGCACTTTTTGCCGATACTGCACTCCAACAAGCGTTGATTTACTACGTAAGGACGTCTCAATGAAATCGCTGCGTTTACTTTTATGCGCTCTCCCGCTGGCGTTAACCGGCTGTTCCACGCTCTCATCCATCAACTGGTCTGCGGCCTATCCGTGGAACTGGTTTGGTTCCTCAACGGAAGTGACCGAGCAGGGCGTGGGCAAAATTACCGCCTCGACGGCACTGGATCAGGATGCCATTCAGGATGCCATCGGCAGTGATTATCGCCTGCGCAGCGGCATGAAAACCGAGAACGGCAACATCGTGCGCTATTTCGAAGCGTTGAAAGACGACAAGGTGGCGATGGTCATCAACGGCGATAAAGGTACGGTCAACCGCATTGCGGTGATGGATGAAGAGATTCCGACCTCAGGTGGCGTGAAGGTAGGTACGCCGTTTGGCGAGCTCTACCAGAAAGCGTTTGGCCACTGCGCCAGTGTGCCGTCGGAGGAGAGCGTGGCGGTCGAGTGTAAGGCCGACGGCAGCCAGCACATTAGCTATGTATTCAGCGGCACCTGGAACGGTCCGGAAGGGTTAATGCCGTCTGACGACACCCTGAAAAAGTGGAAAGTGAGCAAAATTATCTGGAAGCAGTAATTTGCGCCTGAGCAAGCCGCCTCGCTGAAATCCAGGTATAATAGCCGCCATCAATGCCACGCAGTCGTGGCATCTTTTTTTCAGGAGGAGCGATGTCTCAGGTTCAGAGTGGCATTTTGCCAGAACATTGCCGCGCGGCGATTTGGATTGAAGCCAACGTCAAAGGGGATGTGGATGCCCTGCGTGCGGCCAGCAAAGTTTTCGTTGATAAACTGGCCACCTTCCAGGCCAAATTCCCCGAAGCCCATCTGGGCGCGGTGGTTGCCTTTGGCAATACCGTCTGGCGTCAGCTGAGCGGCGGCGAAGGCGCAGAAGAGCTGAAAGATTTTATTCCTTATGGCAAAGGTCTTGCGCCCGCCACCCAGTATGACGTCCTGATCCATATCCTCTCCCTGCGCCATGACGTGAACTTCTCCATCGCTCAGGCAGCGATTGAGGCCTTTGGTGACAGCATCGACGTGCAGGAAGAGATCCACGGTTTCCGCTGGGTGGAAGAGCGCGATTTGAGCGGCTTCGTCGACGGCACCGAAAACCCGGCCGGGGAAGAGACGCGTCGCGAGGTGGCTGTAATCAAGGATGGCGTGGACGCGGGCGGCAGCTATGTGTTCGTCCAGCGCTGGGAGCATAACCTCAGGCAGCTTAACCGCATGAGCGTGCATGACCAGGAGATGATGATTGGCCGTACCAAAGATGCCAATGAAGAGATTGACGGCGATGCGCGTCCGGTCACGTCCCACCTGTCCCGCGTTGACCTTAAAGAAGACGGTAAGGGGCTGAAGATTGTTCGCCAGAGCCTGCCGTACGGCACCGCGAGCGGTACGCACGGCCTGTACTTCTGCGCTTACTGCGCGCGCCTCTACAACATTGAACAGCAGCTGCTGAGCATGTTTGGCGATACCGACGGCAAGCGTGACGCCATGCTGCGCTTCACCCGTCCGGTGACTGGCGGCTACTACTTTGCGCCGTCCGTTGAGCGCCTGCTGGCGCTGTAAATCGCTCTCCATTCGTAGGCCGGGTAAGCGTTAGCGCCACCCGGCAATTTCTCTCGCACCCTTATTCCCTTTTCTGCTTCTTAATCACCAAACGGTATATAAAACCGTTACTCCTTTAGACTCCGTTATAAATATTATGACTATAAGATAGTCATCACATTTATAAGGGTGCGCAATGGCCGTTACTGTACTGAAAAAAGGATCGCTGGCACTGGCAGGTTTACTGCTGGTGGCGCAGGCGCAGGCAACCGAGTTGCTGAACAGTTCTTATGATGTTTCGCGCGAGCTGTTTGCCGCCCTTAATCCCGCATTTGAACAGCAGTGGGCGAAAGAGAACAACGGCGACAAGCTGACCATCAAACAGTCGCACGCTGGCTCATCCAAGCAGGCGCTGGCCATTTTGCAGGGGCTGAAAGCCGATGTGGTGACCTACAACCAGGTCACGGACGTGCAGATCCTGCACGACAAAGGCAAACTGATCCCGGCGAACTGGCAAAGCCGCCTGCCGAACAACAGTTCGCCATTTTACTCCACCATGGGCTTCCTGGTGCGCAAGGGCAACCCGAAGAACATCCACGACTGGAACGACCTGGTGCGTTCAGACGTAAAGCTGATCTTCCCGAATCCGAAAACCTCCGGCAACGCACGTTACACCTATCTGGCGGCGTGGGGCGCGGCGGACAAAGCTGACGGTAACGATAAAGCGAAAACCGAACAGTTTATGACCCAGTTCCTGAAAAACGTCGAGGTGTTTGATACCGGCGGTCGTGGCGCAACCACTACCTTCGCCGAACGCGGGCTGGGCGACGTGCTGATCAGCTTTGAATCCGAGGTGAACAATATTCGTAAACAGTACGAAGCGCAGGGCTTCGAAGTGGTTATCCCGAAAACCAACATTCTGGCCGAGTTCCCGGTGGCGTGGGTGGATAAAAACGTTAAGGCTAACGGCACAGAAAAGGCGGCGAAAGCCTACCTGAACTATCTGTACAGCCCGCAGGCGCAGACCGTTATCACCGACTACTACTACCGTGTCAACAACCCGGACGTGATGAGCAAGCTGAAAGACAAATTCCCGCAGACCGAGCTGTTCCGCGTGGAAGATCATTTCGGCGCCTGGCCTGAGGTGATGAAAACGCATTTTGCCAGCGGCGGTGAGTTAGACAAATTGCTGGCGGCGGGGCGTAAGTAATGTTTGCAGGATCAACAAGACGTGTGCTGCCGGGTTTTACCTTAAGCCTCGGGACCAGCCTGCTGTTCGTCTGTCTGATTTTATTGTTACCGCTCAGCGCTCTGGTGATGCAGCTCGCTGAGATGAGCTGGTCCCAGTACTGGGAAGTGGTCACCAACCCTCAGGTGGTGGCGGCCTATAAGGTAACGCTGCTGTCTGCGTTCGTGGCCTCGATTTTTAACGGCGTGTTTGGCCTGCTGATGGCGTGGATCTTAACCCGCTATCGCTTCCCGGGCCGCACGCTCCTCGACGCGTTGATGGATCTGCCCTTTGCCCTGCCGACGGCAGTGGCCGGTTTGACGCTGGCGTCGCTGTTTTCCGTGAACGGCTTTTACGGTGAGTGGCTGGCGAAGTTTGATATCAAAGTGACCTATACCTGGCTCGGTATCGCGGTGGCGATGGCCTTTACCAGCATCCCGTTTGTGGTGCGTACCGTGCAGCCGGTGCTGGAAGAGTTAGGACCCGAATACGAAGAGGCCGCGGAAACCCTGGGCGCCACGCGCTGGCAGAGTTTCCGTAAGGTTGTTCTGCCGGAACTTTCTCCGGCCTTGCTGGCGGGGGTGGCGCTCTCCTTTACCCGCAGCCTCGGTGAATTTGGCGCGGTCATTTTTATCGCCGGGAACATCGCGTGGAAAACCGAAGTGACCTCGCTGATGATTTTTGTCCGTTTGCAGGAGTTTGATTATCCGGCCGCGAGCGCGATTGCCTCGGTGATCCTTGCCGCGTCGCTGCTGCTACTGTTTTCGATTAACACTCTGCAAAGTCGCTTTGGTCGACGTGTGGTAGGTCACTGATGGCGGAAGTTACGCAATTGAAGCGCTATGACGCGCCCCGCATCAACTGGGGCAAATGGTTTCTGATTGGTACCGGCGTGCTGGTCTCCGCATTCATTCTCGTCGTGCCGATGGTGTACATCTTCGTACAGGCCTTCAGCAAAGGGATTATGCCCGCGCTGCAAAATCTGGCCGATCCGGACATGCTCCACGCCATCTGGCTGACGGTGATGATTGCCCTGATCACTGTCCCGGTGAATCTGGTGTTTGGCGTATTGCTGGCCTGGCTGGTAACGCGCTTTAACTTCCCGGGGCGTCAGCTGCTGCTGACCCTGCTGGATATCCCGTTTGCGGTGTCTCCTGTGGTGGCGGGTCTGGTTTATCTGCTCTTCTACGGCTCCAATGGCCCGCTGGGCGGCTGGCTGGATGAACACGACCTGCAAATCATGTTCGCCTGGCCGGGGATGGTGCTGGTGACCGTCTTTGTCACCTGTCCGTTCGTGGTGCGCGAGCTGGTGCCAGTGATGCTCAGCCAGGGCAGCCATGAAGATGAAGCCGCGGTGCTGCTCGGCGCTTCCGGCTGGCAGATGTTCCGCCGCGTCACGCTGCCGAATATCCGCTGGGCACTGCTTTACGGCGTGGTGCTGACCAACGCCCGTGCGATCGGTGAGTTTGGCGCGGTGTCGGTAGTATCCGGCTCGATTCGCGGCGAAACCCTGTCGCTGCCGTTACAGATTGAATTACTGGAACAGGACTACAACACTGTCGGTTCCTTTACTGCCGCAGCGTTGCTGACGCTGATGGCCATTTTGACCCTGTTTTTGAAGAGTGTGGTGCAGTGGCGTTTAGAGAATCAGGAAAAACGTCAGCATCAGGAGGGAAATCATGAGCATTGAGATTGCCAATATTAAGAAGTCTTTTGGTCGCACCCAGGTGCTGAATGATATCTCGCTGGATGTCCCTTCCGGACAAATGGTGGCGCTGCTGGGGCCGTCTGGCTCCGGTAAAACCACGCTGCTGCGTATTATCGCCGGGCTTGAGCACCAGACCAGCGGACATATCCGCTTCCACGGTACGGACGTGAGCCGCCTGCACGCCCGCGACCGTAAAGTGGGCTTTGTATTCCAGCATTACGCGCTGTTCCGCCACATGACGGTATTTGACAACATTGCGTTTGGCCTGACCGTGCTGCCGCGTCGTGAACGTCCAGATGCCGCCGCCATCAAAGCGAAAGTGACCAAACTGCTGGAGATGGTGCAGCTTGCACATCTGGCGGACCGCTTCCCGGCTCAGCTTTCCGGCGGGCAGAAGCAGCGCGTGGCGCTGGCGCGTGCGTTAGCCGTTGAACCGCAAATCCTGCTACTGGACGAACCGTTTGGCGCGCTGGATGCGCAGGTGCGTAAAGAGCTGCGCCGTTGGCTGCGTCAGCTGCATGAGGAACTCCAGTTCACCAGCGTTTTCGTGACCCACGATCAGGAAGAGGCGATGGAAGTGGCCGACCGCGTGGTAGTAATGAGTCAGGGCAACATTGAGCAGGTTGACGAGCCAGAGCAGCTCTGGCGTGAACCGGCGACCCGCTTTGTGCTGGAGTTTATGGGAGAAGTAAACCGCCTTCAGGGCACCATTCGCGGCGGTCAGTTCCACGTTGGCGCGCACCGCTGGCCGCTGGGGTATACCTCCGCGCATCAGGGGCCGGTGGATCTGTTCCTGCGTCCGTGGGAAGTGGACGTCAGCCGCCGTACCAGCCTGGATTCACCGCTTCCGGTGCAGGTGCTGGAAGCTAGCCCTAAAGGCCACTACACCCAATTGGTGGTACAGCCCCTGGGCTGGTACACCGAGCCGCTGACCGTGGTTATGCGTGACGAGGAGCCGCCGCACCGGGGGGAACGCCTGTTTGTGGGGCTGCAACACGCGCGCATTTATCACGGCAACGAGCGCATCGAGACGCGCGAGGATATTGCTCTGGCGGAGTCAGCCTGATAGGTTATTGAGTATGTTTTTCGCCCGGTGGCGTGATGCTTACCGGGCTTTTTATTGAGTAAAAATCGTGAATACACTCGAACACACCATCGGCAACACCCCTCTGGTCAAACTTCAGCGCATGGGGTGTGACAACGGCAGCGAAATCTGGGTCAAACTTGAAGGCAATAACCCGGCGGGGTCGGTGAAAGACCGGGCGGCGCTGTCGATGATTGTTCAGGCCGAAAAGCGCGGCGAGATAAAGCCCGGCGATGTGCTGATCGAAGCCACCAGTGGTAACACCGGTATCGCACTGGCGATGATAGCCGCCCTGAAAGGCTATCGTATGAAGCTGCTGATGCCGGATAACATGAGCCAGGAGCGCCGTGCCGCCATGCGCGCCTATGGAGCCGAGCTGATTCTGGTGAGCAAAGAGCAGGGGATGGAAGGGGCGCGAGATTTAGCGTTAGCGATGGCGGAGCGCGGGGAAGGCAAGCTGCTCGACCAGTTTAATAACCCGGACAACCCGTACGCGCACTACACCACCACCGGCCCGGAAATCTGGCAGCAAACCGCCGGGCGCATCACCCACTTTGTCTCCAGCATGGGGACCACGGGCACGATCACCGGTGTGTCACGCTTTCTGCGTGAACAGGATAAGCCAGTGACGATTGTCGGCCTGCAACCGGAAGAGGGGAGCAGTATTCCGGGCATCCGCCGCTGGCCGGCGGAGTATATGCCGGGCATCTTTAATGCGCAGCTTGTGGACCAGGTGCTGGATATTCATCAGCGCGAGGCGGAAAATACCATGCGTGAGCTGGCCGTACGTGAAGGCATCTTCTGCGGCGTCAGCTCTGGCGGTGCCGTAGCGGGCGCGATCCGGGTGGCTGAGTCCACGCCGGGAGCGGTGGTCGTAGCGATTATTTGCGATCGCGGCGACCGTTACCTGTCTACCGGCGTCTTTGGTGAAGAGAGTTATTCGCAGGGGGCGGGGATTTAAGCGTCATGGAGATGATTTTATTCCGGGATAACACCCGGGCGCAGCAAACCGATATTGTCGCCGTACAGTCGCAGGTGGTGTACGGCAGCGTGGGAAACAGCATCGCGGTGCCGAATATTCGCACCCACCGGCTGAACGTTACCGCCGTGCCGACGGTGCTGTTCAGCAATACGCCACACTACGACACCTTCTACGGCGGGGTGATCCCGGACGAGTGGTTCAGCGGCTACCTGAAGGCGCTGGAAGAGCGTGAGATTTTACGCGAGTTAAAAGCGGTGACAACCGGGTATATGGGCAGTGCCAGCCAGATCGTGCTGCTGGCGCAGTGGCTGAAGGCGATCAAAGTGCAACATCCCGATCTGCTGGTGCTGGTTGACCCGGTAATCGGGGATATCGACAGCGGGATGTACGTGAAGCCGGATATTCCTGAAGCCTACCGTGAACATCTGCTCCCGCTGGCCCAGGGCATTACGCCCAACGTGTATGAACTGGAAGTGCTGAGCGGCAAACCGTGCCGTACGCCGGAGAGCGCCATTGCCGCCGCGCAGGGGCTGCTGTCCAACTCGCTGAAATGGGTGGCTATCACTAGTGCGCCAGTGGCTGACGATCCGCAGAATATCCACGTCGTGCTGGTGAGCGAAGAAGGTGTTACCGTTAGCGCGCACCCGCGCGTAGAGACGGATCTGAAAGGGACGGGGGATCTGTTCTGTTCGGAGCTGGTGAGCGGTATCGTCGGGGGTAAAACCGTGGCCGACGCCATTCGCATGGCGGGCGACAGGGTGACTGACGTGATGATCTATACGCAGTCGAAAGGCTATGACGAGCTTATCCTGCCTGCATAAACAAAAATGGCGCCCGAAGGCGCCATTTTACCGTGCGGCAAGAATTACTTCTTGATGCGGATAACCGGGGTTTCACCCACGGTAACGCTGCCAGACAGTTTGATCAGTTCTTTAATTTCGTCCATGTTGGAGATAACAACCGGCGTCAGGGTAGACTTGGCTTTTTCTTCCAGCAGTGGCAGATCGAATTCAATTACCGGGTCGCCAACTTTAACACGCTGGCCTTCTTCCGCGATACGTTTGAAGCCTTCGCCTTTCAGTTCAACGGTGTCGATACCGAAGTGAACGAACAGTTCGATACCGCTATCGGATTCGATAGAGAACGCATGGTTGGTTTCAAAAATTTTACCGATGGTGCCGTCAACTGGAGCAACCATTTTGTTGCCAGTTGGTTTGATAGCAATGCCATCACCAACGATTTTCTCAGCAAACACTACATCCGGCACGTCTTCGATGTTGACGATCTCGCCGGAGAGCGGAGCAACAATCTCAATAGTTCCGGAGTCTTTCTTGTCATCAGAAACCAGAGATTTCAGTTTATCGAACAAACCCATGATCTTCTCCTAAGCAGTAAATTGGGCCGCATCTCGTGGATTAGCAGATTGTTTTTTCTTCAATGAACTTGTTAACCAGCGTCATTAACTCGTCCGTTGTCGGTTGAGCAAGAGCCTGCTCTGCTAACACCTTCGCATCTTCGAAGTTCGTGTTACGGATAATCTTCTTAATGCGCGGGATGGAAATGGCGCTCATAGAGAATTCGTCCAGACCCATACCCAGCAACAGAAGTGTAGCACGTTCGTCGCCTGCAAGCTCACCACACATGCCAGTCCATTTACCTTCTGCATGAGAAGCATCAATAACTTGCTTGATCAAATTCAGTACGGACGGTGACATTGGCTGGTAGAGATGTGAAATCATATCATTACCACGGTCAACTGCCAGGGTGTACTGCGTTAAATCATTGGTACCGATACTAAAGAAATCAACTTCTTTGGCTAAATGACGCGCAATGGTCGCGGCTGCCGGTGTTTCCACCATCACGCCGATCTCAATGGATTCGTCAAATGCTTTACCTTCGTCGCGCAGTTCCTGTTTGTAGATTTCGATCTCTTTCTTCAGTGCACGCACTTCTTCAACAGAGATGATCATCGGGAACATGATGCGCAGTTTACCGAAAGCGGAGGCACGCAGAATAGCGCGAACCTGGTCACGCAGGATCTCTTTGCGATCCATGGCGATACGCACGGCACGCCAGCCCAGGAACGGGTTCTCTTCTTTCGGGAAGTTCATGTACGGCAGCTCTTTGTCGCCACCGATGTCCATGGTACGGACGATAACCGCCTGCGAGCCGCACGCTTCCGCAACCGCTTTGTACGCTGCAAACTGCTCTTCTTCCGTTGGCAGAGCGTCGCGATCCATGAACAGGAATTCAGTACGATACAGACCCACACCTTCCGCGCCGTTGCGCTCAGCGCCGTCAACGTCACGTACGGTACCGATGTTAGCGCACACTTCAACCTGATGGCCGTCCAGCGTGATGGCTGGCAGATCTTTCAGTTTAGCGAGTTCCGCTTTCTCGGTAGCAACCTGCTCCTGAACGGCGCGCAGTTGCTCGATCACATCGTTAGTTGGGTTGACGTAAACCACATTGTTTACGGCATCCAGAATCAGATAGTCGTCGTTTTTAACCTGAGAGGTAACGCTACCGGTACCCACAATGGCTGGCAGCTCCAGAGAACGCGCCATGATAGAGGTGTGGGAAGTACGTCCACCTGCATCAGTAATGAAACCCAGCACCTTGTTCAGGTTCAGCTGTGCGGTTTCAGACGGGGTCAGGTCAGCGGCAACCAGGATCACTTCGTCCTGAATCGCGCTCAGATCGATGATGGCCAGACCCAGGATGTTGCGCAGCAGGCGCTTACCGATGTCACGTACGTCAGCCGCACGCTCTTTCAGGTATTCATCGTCCAGCTCTTCCAGGGCAGATGCCTGACCTTCGATAACTTCATGCGCAGCCGCGTCGGCCGTCATGCCTTTATCTTTAATCAGGGCTATGATTTCCTGCTCCAGCTCCTCATCTTCGAGCAGCATAATGTGCCCTTCGAAGATGGCTTCTTTTTCTTCACCGAAAGTTTCGCCAGCTTTAGTTTTAATCGCTTCCAGTTGCGCAGATGCCTTGGCACGACCGCTCAGAAAACGTTCAACTTCCTGATCAACCTTGTCGGCAGAAATTTTTTTCCGGTCAATGACGATTTCGTCTTCTTTCAGCAGCAATGCTTTGCCGAAAGCGATACCCGGGGATGCTAAAATGCCTGAAATCATAACCCTACCTTACTTGTGACTGATATTGAAAAGAACCCGGTAAACTTACTCGAGTTCAGCCATCAGCTTAACCAGATGCTCAACTGCTTTCTGCTCGTCTTCACCTTCAGCGGAGATGGTAACAACGGTACCCTGAGTCAGGCCCAGAGTTTGCAGCTTGAACAGGCTTTTTGCGCTAGCGCTTTTGCCGTTGGAAGTCACAGTGATTTCAGAAGTGAAGCCTTTCGCTTCTTTAACAAACTGAGCAGCAGGGCGGGTGTGCAGACCGTTCGGAGCGGTAATGGTAACTTCTTGCTGGAACATTGTATTTCCCCAACTTATAGGTTTAGTGTTGTGGAACTAAAGTCTAGCCTGGCGACTTAACTTTAGCCTGTATAGTTAGCGCTGACGTTTCAATCGTCATTAAACATTATGCAGTGAAAGCAAGACTTGAACCAAATCATAAAATCGATTCAGCAGCGCTATTTCGTTCACCGATTAATTTCGCGCATCAAAATAATTGCTGGTTTAAATACCAGACCCAACGGGGTGAAGCAATGCCAGGAGGGGTAAAACTTTGAAGCAGGCCACAAAAAAGCACCTGAAAAGGTGCTTTTTTACGCGTTTTTAACATGCTGGCATCACTGTTGCAGTTCTTTCTCTGTGAAGAGATCGGCAAACAGTGCTGTGCTTAAGTAACGCTCACCCGAAGACGGTAGGATAACCAC
The DNA here is from genome assembly GCF_001037675.1 of Enterobacter sp. MGH119. Classification (NCBI taxonomy): domain Bacteria; kingdom Pseudomonadati; phylum Pseudomonadota; class Gammaproteobacteria; order Enterobacterales; family Enterobacteriaceae; genus Enterobacter; species Enterobacter sp. MGH119. The sequence goes on from NZ_KQ089929.1 coordinate 164,189, forward strand.
AATGTTCTTATTGGTAAAGGTTTCGTCTTCCAGCAGTTTGAGCGCTGCCGCAACCGCCGCACCGGAAGAGATACCCGCCAGAATGCCTTCCTCGTCCATCAGGCGACGCGCCGTAGAGATGGCTTCTTCATTGGTGATGGCGACCACTTTATCGATCAGCTTCAGATCGAGGTTGCCTGGAATAAAGCCAGCCCCGATACCCTGGATTTTGTGCGGACCTGGTTTGATCTCTTCGCCTGCCAGCGCCTGAGCGATAACCGGCGAGTCGGTTGGCTCAACGGCAACGGTAATCAGATCTTTTTTACCTTTCGTGCCTTTAATATAGCGAGACACCCCGGTCAGCGTACCGCCGGTGCCTACGCCGGAGATAAACACATCAACCTGACCGTCGGTATCTTCCCAGATTTCCGGGCCGGTGGTTTTCTCATGAATTTCCGGGTTGGCCGGGTTGCTGAACTGCTGGAGCAGCAGATACTTTGCCGGATCGCTGGCGACGATTTCTTCGGCCTTCTGAATCGCGCCCTTCATGCCTTTCGCGCCTTCGGTCAGGACCAGGTTCGCACCCAGCGCTTTCAGCAGCTTACGACGCTCAATGCTCATGGTTTCAGGCATAGTCAGCGTCAGCTTATAGCCACGCGCCGCCGCAACATAGGCCAGAGCGATACCGGTATTGCCGCTGGTGGGTTCAACCAGCTCAACGCCAGGTTTCAGCACGCCACGCTTTTCAGCATCCCAAATCATATTCGCACCGATACGGCATTTAACGCTGAAGCTTGGGTTACGAGATTCGACCTTCGCCAGAATGCGTCCATTACCGATACGGTTCAGTCGAACCAGGGGCGTATGACCGATAGTCAGCGAGTTGTCTTCATAAATCTTACTCATGGCCTGTCCTTAACTGTATGAAATTGGGATACCGACCCAGCATACCTGTTGAACAGGTATGGGGAAGTAAGGAAATCGCATATCTATATGCTGCAAGGAAATAATGGGGATCAGTATGGAATAAGGGGCGGCATAAGCCACCCCTCTTTTACACATTTTTGCATTACTTCCATAACGCGTGCTTAGCACGGTAGCAGTCCACCCACATCGCCGTCGCGCCGCATACGGCAACGGGCATGATGAACAAATTCAGGAAAGGGATCATGGTGAACAGGCTGGTCAGCGCGCCAAACTGCATATTGGCAACCTTCTGAGTGCGCAGGGCAGTGCGCATCTCTTTAAACGGCACTTTGTGGTTATCGAACGGATAATCACAGTACTGGATAGCGAGCATCCAGGCGCTGAACAGGAACCACAGCACGGGCGCGACCGTCTGGCCAATCCCGGGTACAAAATAAAGGATAAGCAGCACAATCGCCCGCGGCAGGTACCAGGCGAACTTCTGCCATTCACGCTTCATGATGCGGGGGAGATCTTTCACGAGCCCCAATACGCCCGTGTCAGGTGGCGTCGCACCGGTCAGGCGCGCTTCAAGCTGTTCGGCCAGCAGACCGTTGAACGGCGCGGCTATCCAGTTTGCTATCGTCGAAAAGAAATAGCCGAAAACCAGCAGCACGGAGATAACCGCAATCGGCCAGAGCAGGTAGTCTAGCCACTGTAACCAGTCCGGCACATAGCTCATCAGGGAAGGGATCCACCTTTCCAGTCTGGTGAACAGCCACCAGAAGGCCCCGCCCATCAGAATAATGTTGATCAGTAACGGCAAAATAACGAAGCGTCGAATGCCCGGCAGGGAGACCAGTTTCCAGCCCTGAGAAAAGTACCAGACCCCGCTGCGTGGGGCAGAAGAAGATGTTGAAACCATACCAGGCTGTACTCCTTTTTACACAACCAGTGGAATTGCCCGCCTATATTATCCAGTTACGGGCCAATGACCAGTTCGGAAATGTTCGAAAAACCAGCAAAAAGCACGATTTAGTTCATCTTTATGCTGTGAATGCTCTGCATACACTTGCACTTGACGTAAACGGCAAATACTCTTAGTGAGTAAATGTTTGCCGTGGTGGCAAGGTGTTAGAACAACAGAGAATATAATGATGCAGGATTTGCGTCTGATATTAATCATTGTTGGCGCGATCGCCATAATCGCTTTACTGGTACATGGTTTCTGGACCAGCCGTAAAGAGCGTTCCTCTATGTTTCGCGATCGTCCACTGAAGCGCATGAAGTCCAGTCGTGACGACGATGACGTTGAAGACGACATCGACGGTCTTGACGACGACGGCGTGGGTGAAGTTCGTGTTCATCGGGTCAATACTGCGCCCGGCGCAGCGCATGGAGAGCATGAAGCCCCCCGCGCTCCGCAGCACCAGTATCAACCACCGTATGCCTCTGCCCAGCCGCGCCAGCCAGCGCCGCCGCCAGTGGAAGAACCTGTTCGTCATCCGCCGCACCAGCCTGTGCAACAGCAGCCCGTTGCGCCACAGCCTGTACAGCCGCAACCTGTCCAACAGCCTGCACAGCCAGTGCATCAGCCACAGCCTGTTCAGCAGCCGCAGCCGGTACAACAACCGCAGCCGCAGCCTGAACCGCCTGCGCCACAGCCCGCCCCGCGCGCTGAGCCAGAGCCGGTTGCAGAGCCAGAACCGGTTGTTGAAAAGCCGCAGCGTAAAGAAGCGGTGATCATTATGAACGTGGCTGCTCATCATGGCACCCATCTGAACGGTGATGTGCTGCTTAACAGCATCCAACAGGCAGGCTTCAAGTTCGGCGACATGAATATTTTCCATCGCCACCTGAGTCCTGACGGCAGCGGTCCGGCGCTGTTCAGCCTGGCCAATATGGTCAATCCAGGCACGTTTGACCCGGAAATGACCGGTGATTTCGTCACACCAGGCGTTACGATCTTTATGCAGGTGCCGTCCTACGGTGACGAGCTGCAAAACTTTAAGCTGATGCTACAGTCCGCTCAGCACATCGCCGACGAAGTGGGCGGTGTGGTGCTCGACGATCAGCGTCGAATGATGACGCCGCAGAAACTGCGCGAGTATCAGGACCGCATCCGCGAAGTTAAGGAAGCGAACGCGTAATCGTCGCGTTAACTTCAACTCCTCCTCAACCCCCGCCTGTCGGGGGTTTTTCTCATTGATGGTGCGATATGGACTCAATCGAACAACAACTTACTGAACTGCGAACCACGCTTCGCCATCATGAATATCTCTATCATGTTATGGACGCACCGGAAGTGCCGGATGCGGAGTATGACCGCCTGATGCGTGAACTGCGCGAGCTGGAAGCGCAGCACCCCGAACTGATTACGCCCGATTCTCCAACGCAGCGCGTCGGTGCGGAACCGCTGGGAGCTTTCAGCCAGGTGCGCCACGAAGTGCCGATGCTGTCGCTGGATAACGTGTTTGATGAAGAGAGTTTTCTGGCTTTCAACAAGCGCGTGCAGGATCGCCTGAAGAGCGTCGACAATCTGAGCTGGTGCTGCGAGCTAAAGCTGGATGGTCTGGCCGTCAGTATTCTTTATGAGAACGGCGTGATGGTGCGTGCCGCAACGCGCGGCGACGGCACTACCGGGGAAGACATCACCACCAATGTGCGCACTATTCGTGCGATCCCGCTGAAACTGCGTGGCGATAACATTCCCGCCCGGCTGGAAGTGCGCGGGGAAGTGTTCCTTCCGCAGGCGGGCTTCGAGAAGATCAACGAAGAAGCGCGTCGTACCGGCGGGAAAGTGTTTGCTAACCCGCGTAACGCGGCGGCAGGTTCGCTGCGTCAGCTCGATCCGCGTATCACCGCGAAGCGACCGCTTACTTTCTTCTGCTACGGCGTCGGGATCCTGGAAGGCGGTGACCTGCCAGATACCCACCTGGGGCGTTTAATGCAGTTCAAAGAGTGGGGATTACCGGTAAGCAACCGCGTGCAGCTCTGCGACTCTCCGGAGGCGGTGCTGGCGTTCTATCACAAGGTTGAAGAAGATCGTCCCACGCTCGGGTTTGATATTGACGGCGTGGTGATCAAGGTTAATTCGCTGGCGTTGCAGGAACAGTTGGGATTTGTGGCCCGTGCGCCACGCTGGGCGGTGGCCTTTAAGTTTCCGGCGCAAGAGCAGATGACCTTCGTTCGCGACGTGGAGTTTCAGGTCGGACGTACGGGGGCCATTACGCCTGTGGCGCGTCTGGAGCCTGTGCAGGTGGCTGGCGTGCTGGTAAGTAACGCCACGCTGCATAACGCCGATGAAATTGCGCGTCTGGGGCTGCGAATTGGTGACAAAGTGGTGATTCGCCGCGCGGGTGATGTGATCCCACAGGTGGTTAACGTTGTGGAGTCTGAACGTCCTGCCGACACCCGTGCCATCGAGTTTCCAGCCCACTGTCCGGTATGTGGTTCTGACGTTGAGCGCGTGGAAGGTGAAGCGGTAACGCGCTGTACGGGCGGGTTAATCTGCGGCGCGCAGCGTAAAGAGTCCCTGAAGCACTTCGTCTCCCGCCGGGCGATGGACGTGGACGGAATGGGTGACAAGATTATCGACCAGTTAGTTGAGAAAGAGTACGTCCATACGCCTGCGGACCTCTTTACCCTGACGGCAGGTAAGCTGACCGGTCTTGATCGTATGGGACCGAAATCTGCCCAGAACATTGTTAACGCGCTCGAGGCGGCCAAAAACACCACCTTTGCCCGTTTCCTTTACGCGCTCGGCATTCGTGAAGTCGGAGAGGCGACGGCGGCAGGGCTGGCGGCGTATTTCGGCACGCTGGACGCGCTGGAGAAAGCCACCATCGACGAGCTACAGAAAGTCCCTGATGTCGGCATTGTGGTCGCCACCCACGTTTTCAACTTCTTCGCCGAAGAGAGCAACCGTGAAGTGATCGGTAAATTACTGGAACAGGGCATTCACTGGCCCGCACCGGTAGTGGTTAATGCCGAAGAGATCGACAGTCCGTTTGCCGGTAAAACGGTGGTGCTGACCGGCAGCCTGAGTCAGCTTTCACGCGATGACGCGAAAGCGCGCCTGGTGGCGCTGGGGGCAAAAGTGGCGGGCAGCGTATCGAAGAAAACCGACCTGGTGATTGCCGGGGAAGCGGCCGGTTCGAAGCTGGCAAAAGCGCAGGAGCTTGGCATCGAGATAATCGACGAAGCGGAAATGATGCGCCTGTTAGGAGAGTGACGTGGAAAAAGAGCAGCTCGTTGAGATCGCCAATACGGAGATGCCGTTCGGTAAATATAAGGGTCGCAGGCTGATTGATTTACCGGAAGAGTATCTGCTGTGGTTTGCCCGTAAGGATGAGTTCCCCGCCGGGCGTCTGGGCGAGCTGATGGCTATCACGTTACTGATCAAAACAGAGGGGCTGACCCAGCTGGTTCAGCCCCTGAAACGTCCTTAAACTTTCGCGGCGTGGGTCTCTTCCTGCGCCAGCTTTTCCGTCTGCGCCTTGTAACGCCGCGCCAGTACCGCACACACCATCAGCTGGATCTGATGGAAAATCATCAGCGGCAACACCATCATCCCAATGACGGACGTCGGGAAAAGAATATTGGCCATTGGGATCCCGTTGGCCAGGCTCTTTTTCGATCCGCAAAATACAATGGTGATTTCATCGGCCTTATTGAAGCCGCATTTGCGGGCCACAAAGACGTTAACCGCGATGACAATGGCCAGCAGAACGATGCTTACCACCACAATAAACAGCAGCGATCCAGCGCCCACCCTGTGCCAGATGCCGTTCACCACGGCTTCGCTGAAGGCCGTGTAAACCACCAGCAAAATTGAGCTTTGGTCCGTTTTCCCGATCCATTTTTTATGTTTCGCCACAAACTCCCCAATCCAGGGACGGGATAAGTGTCCGAGCACAAACGGCAGCAGCAGTTGCAGACAAATTTTACCCACCTGCTCCAGATTGCCTTCCGCCCCGTGCATGTTCATCAGCAGACCGACCAGCAGCGGTGAAACAAAGATCCCGAGCAGGCTGGAAGCGGAAGCAGAACAAACCGCCGCCGCGACGTTACCGCCCGCCAGCGAGGTAAAGGCAATTGCAGACTGCACGGTGGCCGGCAAAATGCACAGATAAAGGAAACCGGTATACAGCGCCGGATCGACATTCACCGGCGCCCACCAGGCGAACAGCACGCCCAGAACCGGGAAGAGGATAAAAGTGCTGCACATTACCCACAGATGCATTCGCCAGTGGCTACCGCCTGCAATAATGGCTTCCCGGGAGAGTTTGGCGCCATGCATAAAGAACAGCAGGGCAATAGCTGCCGTGGTCAGTCCTTCAATAACCGGAACGAAACTGCCCCGCGCCGGGAAGAACGAGGCCAGCAAGACGACACCAATCAGGGTCAGCGTAAACGGATCAAGGATACGAAAAAGTTTCATAATCACTCCTGAAAACAGATGCCGCTATTGTGCTTTCTTCCCTTTGAGAAATAAAATTGATTTATTGCATCCATTCATGAATTAAACAGATGAATTATTCGTTACGTCAGCTTCGCGTTTTCGTCACCGTCGCGCAGGCCCGCAGCTTTAGCCGGGCAGGGGAGATCATTGGCCTCAGCCAGTCGGCGGTGAGCCATAGCGTTAAGGAGCTTGAAACGCAAACGGGCGTGAAGCTGCTCGACCGCACGACGCGAGAAGTGGTGCTCACCGAAGCGGGACAGCAGCTGGCAATGCGTCTGGAGAGGCTGCTGGATGAACTGAACAGTACGCTCAGGGATGTCGGCCGGCTCGGACAACAGCTTTCCGGCACCGTGAGAGTGGCGGCGAGCCAGACGATTTCGGCGCATCTTATTCCCCAGTGCATCGCTGAAAGTAATCACCGCTATCCGGATATTGATTTTGTTTTGCATGACAGGCCGCAGCAGTGGGTACTGGAGAGTATCCGTCAGGGGGATGTGGATTTTGGCATCGTTATTGATCCCGGAGCGGTAAGCGACCTGGAATGTGAAGTGGTGCTCTCGGAGCCCTTTTTATTGCTCTGCCGCGATGATGATCCTCTGGCATCGCTGCCGCGGGTGGCCTGGCAGGCCTTGCAGGGGGCAAACCTGGTGTTACAGGATTATGCATCAGGCAGCCGCCCGCTGATAGATGCCGCACTGACCGCGCAGGGTGTTAAGGCAACCATTGTGCAGGAGATCGGGCATCCTGCCACGCTGTTCCCCATGGTCGAAGCGGGGATTGGCATCAGCGTTCTGCCGGCGCTGGCGCTGCCACTGCCGCAGGGGAGTCGTTTAACGGTGAAGCGTTTCGTACCCTGTGTCGAACGCCAGCTGATGCTGGTACGCCGTAAAAACAGGTCTCTTTCCGGCGCGGCGCATGCCTGCTGGGATGTGGTGCGTATGCAGGCCGAACGTTTGATGGAGGCCCGCACACGTGATCCGCTTTTTAACGAAACCAATAATCAGACGTAGATATTAATCTGATGTTCTGCGGAGGGCTTATTGATGCCTTCCGCGACTGCCTCACCTTTTTCCTGCTTTGGCATCGCCTCTTCGGCCTGCTGACGCTGCAATTGCGCCAGCTGTGCCTGCAACATAGTCAGCTGAGATTCGAGTAATTCTTGCTGCTTTTGCTTTTCTTCTGCTGTGGCATCACCCATGGCCACTTCTTTGAGCTGCTGAGTGACTTTCGTTATCTGTTTGGTCAGACGGGTGATTTGAGAAGCAATGTCGTTTCCGCCGGAGCTGTTATCTACGCTGCCGATTTCCATCGCCGACAGAGAAACGGGCTTAAGAGTTGTCATATTGAGATCCTTTTCGCCATAAAATAGAGGTATCGGCAAAGAAGGCGTGAGCTTGAGTAAAACAAGCGGTCTGGCTGCAATGGGGATGTGCTATATCGCAGATAGCAAAAAAGCGCCTTTAGGGCGCTTTTTTACATTGGTGGGTCGTGCAGGATTCGAACCTGCGACCAATTGATTAAAAGTCAACTGCTCTACCAACTGAGCTAACGACCCGAAATGGTGGGCGATGACGGGCTCGAACCGCCGACCCCCTCCGTGTAAAGGAGATGCTCTACCAACTGAGCTAATCGCCCATTTCGGAACTGCTGCG
>NZ_KQ089929.1:172289-193655 GCF_001037675.1 Enterobacter sp. MGH119
CACTGCGAGTCTACCGAAGTAGATGGTGGGTGATGACGGGCTCGAACCGCCGACCCCCTCCGTGTAAAGGAGATGCTCTACCAACTGAGCTAATCACCCCCGCTGTGTGGAGTCGCATTATAGGGAGAGTTGAAAATGAGTCAACGCATTTTCTAAAGTTTTTATTCGTTCGTCGTAAAATTAGTCAAAACGATCGCAAAACGGACTGTGGCGCATGATTTATAAACAAAAACAGCAATCTCGAACCGGATAAAGTGATCGACATTGAGGAATCGGCCCACAGTGATAGAATATTGCCCATTGTTTTCTTCCCGGAATTTGCCGATTACCGGCATCTTTATAACGTAAGGCCATTTCATGAAAATCAAAACTCGCTTCGCGCCGAGCCCGACAGGCTATCTGCATGTCGGTGGTGCACGTACCGCTCTCTACTCCTGGCTTTTCGCACGTCACAACAAAGGTGAGTTTGTGCTGCGTATTGAAGACACCGATCTGGAGCGCTCAACGCCGGAAGCAATTGAAGCCATTATGGATGGGATGAACTGGCTGAATCTGGCGTGGGACGAAGGCCCATACTTCCAGACCAAACGTTTTGACCGCTATAACGCCGTAATTGACGAGATGCTGGTGGCAGGCACGGCCTATAAGTGTTACTGCTCCAGGGAGCGTCTGGATGCGCTGCGCGAAGAGCAAATGGCAAAAGGCGAAAAACCGCGTTATGACGGTCGCTGCCGCCATGACCACAGCGAGCATGCTGCTGATGAGCCTTGCGTAGTGCGTTTTGCTAACCCGCAGGATGGCTCTGTTATCTTTGATGACCAGATCCGTGGTCCGATCGAATTCAGCAACCAGGAGCTGGATGACCTCATCATTCGTCGTACTGACGGATCGCCAACCTATAACTTCTGCGTAGTTGTGGACGACTGGGATATGGAAATCACTCACGTGATCCGTGGTGAAGACCATATCAATAACACCCCGCGTCAGATCAACATTCTGAAAGCGCTGAACGCACCTGTACCGGTATATGCGCACGTATCAATGATCAACGGTGACGACGGTAAAAAGCTGTCCAAACGTCATGGCGCGGTGAGTGTGATGCAGTACCGTGATGACGGCTATCTGCCGGAAGCGCTGCTGAACTACCTGGTGCGTCTGGGCTGGGCTCATGGTGACCAGGAGATCTTCAGCCGCGAAGAGATGATCGAGCTGTTCTCTCTGAACTCGGTCAGCAAATCAGCCAGCGCGTTCAACACTGACAAACTGCTGTGGCTGAACCATCACTACATCAATACCATGCAGCCAGAATATGTAGCGACTTATCTGCAATGGCACATTGAACAGGCAAACATCGATACCCGTACGGGCCCTGAACTGGCGGATCTGGTGAAGCTGCTTGGCGAGCGTTGCAAAACGCTGAAAGAAATTGCTGAAAGCTGCCGTTACTTCTATGAAGAGTTTGACGCGTTCGACGCCGACGCGGCCAAGAAACACCTGCGTCCGGTTGCGCGTCAGCCGCTGGAAGTGGTGCGTGACAAACTCGAAGCCATTACCGAATGGACTGCGGAAAATGTTCACCACGCGATTCAGGCTACCGCTGATGAGCTGGAAATTGGCATGGGTAAAGTCGGTATGCCGCTGCGCGTTGCGGTGACGGGGGCAGGCCAGTCTCCGGCGCTGGACGTGACCGTTCATGCCATCGGCAAATCACGTAGCGTTGCGCGTATCAACAAAGCGCTGGACTTTATTGCTGAGCGCGAAAGCCAGCAGTAATGCTCGTGTAATACAAAAAACGGCAGGGTAACCTGCCGTTTTTTTATGCCTGTTATTCAGCAATACCAAGACGCGTGAGAAAACCCTGCAACCCTTCACGAGCGAGCAACTTGTGCAAACGTTCCTGTTCGATAGTCGTCATGTTTTCCAGCGAGTCGATAATTTGTGGAAGCAGGCTGGATGAGGTTGCCACGCCGTAGTGGGAAGGGCTTTCCGCCACATGGTAAACAGCCCGACGGTTACGAATGGCAGGAAGGCTAATGATGTGCTCCTTAACGTGCGCATCAATACATATCACCCTCGCTCTTCCGCCTTTTACACCGTTGATACCCTCCGTTTTCCATCCCTTCTGTCGTATCCAGCGATTAACGGTTTGTCGGGCTACGCCCAGACTGTCCGCCAGCTCTTCCGTGGTCATTTTGCTGCGTAATCTTTTCATATCAGCGTTGGTCGCGAATCCCTAAACGTTGTAACAAGCCGGTAATCCCTTCCCGCAGTAACAGCGATGTCATCTGCTTTTGCTCTTCCGGCGTCATTTCATTCGCCAGCGTCAGGAGCAGGGCATGAAGCGAGCCCTCGTGGTACGTATCTGGCAGTTCCGGCGTCTCTGTTGCCCTGCGCGCGCTGCGAATAAAGTCGCGCACTTTTTCATTGACGTGTACCAGACGCGCCTTGCCACCCTGAACGCCTGGCTTTGGCGATGTAATCCAACCCTCTTTGCGTACCCATTTATTGATGGTCTGTCGGCTATAGCCAGTCAGCAGGGCTAACTCTTCTGGCGTCATTCGTTCCTTGATCATACAATTTCCTGAATATCTGTGGGGTTAATTAGTGGTTCATTTTATAGCACCGTTTTACGTGAAAACGTGACAAGCTTAACTCCTGGCTGCGAGCAGGCTCGCAAAGTGATTCATTTGCATGATTTTTCGGCGGTTGAAAGGCGGAGGTTGAATTTGCCGTTGACACTCTGCGGCGGAATTCATATTATGCCGCCCGTCAACATGACAGCTTTACGACGGGGCTATAGCTCAGCTGGGAGAGCGCCTGCATGGCATGCAGGAGGTCAGCGGTTCGATCCCGCTTAGCTCCACCAAACTCTGAACCCAACAGAGTGCGGTAGGTAAAGTAACATGTGGGGCTATAGCTCAGCTGGGAGAGCGCTTGCATGGCATGCAAGAGGTCAGCGGTTCGATCCCGCTTAGCTCCACCAAAATTTAAACCCTCGTCGCAAGACGGGGGTTTTTTTATATCTTGTAAAATGTTTAGACTCTTTTTGTTGCCAGCAATGTCGTTTTCTATACATCACCTCAATCCAAATCAATAAACAAGTCTATAAATAGACCTGAACTTGATTCGTGCAATTAATAAACCTATTATCCATCCGGTCAATAAGACGATGGTTAAATAGATCACACGGATTAATGAATAGAAAAATTTACAATAATGTAAAAATATTTATGATTGTCCTGGCGTTAAGCCTGATTACGATCCCCTTTTCCCGTTATATCTCCCCGCGCGCTATCGTCAACGAAAATGATGTTTATTTAGCGTGGTTGCCCTTAAGCGCCATGCTCGCCATCGTATTGTTATTTGGACGTCGGGCAATCATTCCTTTACTGATTGGATTTAGTGTTACTAACATTTATTACTTTGATTTAGCATTACTACAATCTTCCGTGTTATTAATTTGTCAGACGTTTGCCGTCTTCGCTGCCTGTGGCGTCATCCGTCTGATGCTGGGCAAACGCTGGCGACACAGCATCCCGAATAAGTACATCGGGATACGTATTTTCTGGCTCGGATTTGTGGTTCCTGTAGGCATCAAATTATCGATGTATCTGGCGGGATATTTATTTGATTTTCCGGTGACAATCTCCTCCTATTTCGGCGAAGGCTCTGCAATTTATAACGTTATCGATATTCAAAGCCTGATTTGTGCCGCCCTGATTTTCACCATGATGTTCTACTACCCGTTAAGAATGATAATTAATCCCCGGTATGCCCGAACATTCTGGCGGCGAAGCGTGAAGCCCCTCTTTTGTCACAAAAAAGTGTTATTTATCGTTGTGTGGCTGATGCTGTTGGTCTCGATGATCGCTATTTTGTGCGCGCCTTTCGAGTCACAGTTTATTGCTGGTTATTTGATGCCAATCGTTTTTATTCTTTTTACCCTGGGGATTGGTCGTCTGAGCTATGCGCTCATCTCTTTACTCTGGGCGGCCTCGGCGCTCATGCTGTTGACCTACAATTATAATTTTCTTAATGGCGTTGAATCGGGCCACTCGCTCTCCTTTATCTTGTCGGTACTGATCTCTTTCGCCATCTGCCTGCTTTACATGTCGCGGATCTATCAGAAAAGTGAATGGCTGAAACAGGGGTGGCAGGAGAGGGCGCTTACCGATCCGCTCACCGGTCTGCCTAACATTCGTGCGCTGGAAGTGTTTTTACAGCACCATCCCGAAGCCAAAATCTGCTGCCTGCGCCTGGATAATCTGGAATTTCTGAGCCGTCATTACGGCATCCTCATGCGTGTACACTGTAAAAAGATGATCACCGCGTCGCTGCAACCGTTATTGCAAAAAGACGAGAAGCTCTTTCAGTTGCCAGGCAGTGAGCTGGTGGTGGTCTTGTTGGGGCCGGGCACGGCTGAACGTCTGCAATATATGGTTGATCATCTGAACAGCCGTAAGATTGTCTGGAACAAGACTGAGCTCGACATTGAGTTTGGCGCCTCCTGGGGCGAAGTACCGGATGGGGAAAGCCTGCACCACACGCTGGGTCAGCTGAGCTGGCTGTCCGAGCAATCCTGTGGCGGGCATAACGTTCTGGCGTTAACCAACAGTCTGGATGATGTCTCTGGTCAGACGACGGACAGGGTGCTAATGCTGGCCCGCATAAAACGCGCCCTTGATATCGGCGGTCTTCACCTTTACGCCCAGCCAATTCACAACGCGCGCGGGGAAGGGTACTTTGAAATCCTCTCCAGGCTGGAAAGCGATGGCGAGATCATCACCCCTGACCGCTTTATTCCGCTGATTGCTCAGTTCAACCTGAGCCACCGGTTTGACCTGAACGTGTTGGAAAAATTGTTGATGTGGATGCGCAGCCATCCGTCCGGACGTGCAGGAACGCGCTTCTCCGTCAATCTGATGCCGCTGACGCTGATGCAAAATGAGATTGCGGCTGAGATCATTGCCCTTTTTGAACGCTACGCCATTGCGCCGCAAAATATCATCATTGAGATCACCGAGGAACAGGCTTTCTCAGACTCGGGAAGCAGCATCAAAAATATTCAGCAGCTGCGTGATTACGGCTTCCGCATTGCCATAGACGACTTTGGTACCGGCTATGCCAACTTTGAGCGCCTGAAGCGGCTGGAGGCCGATATCATTAAGATCGATGGTTGCTTCGTGAAAGATATCTGCACCGACAGCATGGATGCGATGATCGTGCAGTCCATTTGCAACATGGCAAAAACGAAATCGCTGTGTGTGGTGGCTGAATATGTGGAAACGGCTGAACAACGCGAGATGTTGTTGCGATTTGGCGTAGATTATTTGCAGGGCTATTTGATTGGTAAACCCCAGCCTCTGACGGCGCTGGAAGCATAAAAAAACCGGGAGCGAGGACTCCCGGTTTTTATTACGCGGTATGAATTACAGAACCAGTGCTGCAATAGAGGCAGACAGGACGCTCACCAGCGTTGAACCGTAAACCAGCTTCAGGCCAAAGCGAGAAACCACGTTACCCTGCTCTTCGTTCAGGCCTTTAATCGCGCCAGCGATGATACCGATGGAAGAGAAGTTCGCGAAGGAGACCAGGAAGACGGACAGGATCCCTTCCGCACGTGGGGAGAGTGTGCTGGCAATCTTCTGGAGATCCATCATCGCCACGAATTCGTTGGATACCAGTTTCGTTGCCATGATGCTGCCCACCTGCAACGCTTCGTGAGCCGGTACACCCATCACCCAGGCAACCGGGTAGAAGATATAGCCCAGAATGCCCTGGAAGGAGATACCGAGTACGGCCGCAAACAGGGCGTTCAGCGCAGCGATCAGCGCGATAAAGCCAATCAGCATCGCGGCAACGATAATTGCAACCTTGAAACCCGCCAGAATGTATTCACCCAGCATTTCGAAGAAGCTCTGTCCCTCGTGCAGGTTAGACATCTGAATGTTCTCTTCGCTGGCATCCACGCGGTACGGGTTAATCAGCGAAAGAACGATAAAGGTGCTGAACATATTCAGAACCAGGGCCGCAACCACGTATTTAGGTTCCAGCATAGTCATATACGCGCCCACGATAGACATGGAAACGGTAGACATTGCGGTTGCCGCCATGGTGTACATGCGGTTACGGGACATCTTGCCGAGGATATCTTTATACGCAATGAAGTTCTCAGACTGACCGAGGATCAGTGAGCTGACTGCGTTAAAGGATTCCAGTTTACCCATGCCGTTAACTTTCGATAACAGGAAGCCGATCGCACGGATAACCACCGGCAGAACGCGGATGTGCTGAAGGATACCGATCAGGGCAGAGATGAAGACGATAGGGCAGAGTACCTTCAGGAAGAAGAAGGCCAGGCCCTGATCGTTCATGCTGCCAAAGACGAAGTTGGTCCCTTCGTTGGCAAATCCGAGCAGTTTTTCGAACATTTCGGAGAAGCCTTTCACGAAGCCGAGGCCTACGTTGGAGTTCAGGAAGAACCACGCAAGTAAAACTTCAATGACCAGCAGCTGGACAACATAGCGAATACGAATTTTTTTGCGGTCTGTGCTGACCAGCAATGCAAGTGCAGTAACGACAACAAGTGCCAGGACAAAATGAAGGACGCGGTCCATATTTGCTCCAAATATGAGGCAGGTTTAATTTCCGTGCACATTCTATGTAACAAGCACAAAGAAAACGAGATCAAGCCCACACTATAGTTACATCCTGTGACGAGTCTCAAAAATAGTGATCAACAATACATTTTTGTTATGTTAGGTAAGTGAGTGAAAAGTTAAATTTGTGTGCTACGCTTCACAAATGTCTGCGCATTTTCACATTCTGTGACCTTGCTCCACCTGCCTGTCTATCGTTCCTGGCTATCAGAGAAATCATGTTAACCATTTCAAATGAACTTGATAATCATTCTCATTTTGATAGCATAAAACATAGCAAAGGCTATATTTCCAGAGGCAGAAATGACGAATAGTCGCGTAGAGAGTAGCAGCGGCAGAGCGGCACGCAAGCTGCGGCTCGCATTAATGGGACCGGCATTCATTGCCGCGATTGGCTACATCGATCCGGGTAATTTTGCGACCAACATTCAGGCCGGGGCCAGTTTCGGCTATAAACTGCTGTGGGTTGTGGTCTGGGCCAATCTGATGGCGATGCTGATTCAGATGCTCTCCGCGAAGCTGGGTATTGCTACCGGAAAAAACCTGGCGGAGCAAATCCGCGATCATTATCCACGTCCGGCAGTTTGGTTTTACTGGGTTCAGGCGGAAATTATCGCCATGGCCACCGATCTCGCCGAGTTTATCGGGGCGGCGATCGGCTTTAAGCTTATTCTGGGCGTCTCTCTGCTTCAGGGGGCCGTGCTGACCGGTATCGCCACTTTCCTGATTCTGATGCTCCAGCGGCGGGGGCAAAAACCGCTGGAGAAAGTTATCGGCGGCCTGCTGCTGTTCGTCGCTGCCGCCTATATTGTTGAGCTGATTTTCTCCCAGCCGAATCTGGCGCAGCTGACGAAAGGGATGGTGATCCCGTCGTTACCCACTTCTGAAGCCGTTTTTCTGGCTGCCGGGGTGCTGGGGGCGACAATTATGCCGCACGTCATTTATCTACACTCTTCATTAACCCAGAATCTGCATGGCGGGACGAGTAAAGAGCGCTACTCCGCCTCGAAATGGGATGTGGCTATCGCGATGACCATTGCCGGATTTGTGAATCTGGCGATGATGGCCACCGCCGCCGCCGCGTTCCACTTTAACGGGCATACCGGGGTTGCCGATCTTGACCAGGCTTACCTGACGCTGGAGCCGTTGCTGAGTCATGCCGCTGCCACTATTTTTGGTTTAAGCCTGGTTGCTGCGGGCCTTTCATCTACGGTTGTGGGGACACTGGCCGGGCAGGTGGTGATGCAGGGGTTCGTACGTTTCCATATTCCGCTGTGGGTTCGCCGCTCGGTCACGATGCTGCCTTCCTTTGTTGTGATCCTGATGGGGCTGGATCCGACCCGCATTCTGGTGATGAGTCAGGTGCTGCTGAGTTTCGGGATTGCGCTGGCGCTGGTGCCGCTGCTGATCTTCACCAGCAACAAATCACTGATGGGCGATCTGGTGAATTCGACGTGGGTGAAACGCGCCGGGTGGGCCATTGTGGTCGTGGTGGTGGCGTTAAACTTGTGGTTGCTGATAGGCACAGCCGCAGGCCTGTAAAAGAAAAAGGAGCCGGAAGGCTCCTTTTTGTTGTTAATGGTGATGGCCGTGACCGTGGCCTCTGCCTTTTCCGTGACCCCAGCCGCCACGGCGGTCGTCACGATCTTTCCAGCCTTCGCGGTAGCCGCGTTCGTAAGCCTTACGCTTATCCCAGCCACGGTGATAGCCGTTATCGTGTTTCCACCAGCGGTTTTGACGCCATTCATAGTGGCGATGCCAGTAGTCACGGTCGCGCCAGTAGCCACCGTCCCAGTATCTGCCGTAGTCATCACGATCGCCAATTTGTAATTTAATCGATGGCAACAGGGTGATTTCGCCCGCATTGGCGACCAGCGGGGCCGAAGCCAGTAATACCGCTGCAAGAATCAGTGACCTGAACATACTCTTCTCCTTCACGATCGGGGCCGCTGTGCGGCCTGTTAACGCAATTTTACGAGTTGGTAAACATTCGTTTCATCACCTCAACTCCTAAATCATGAATGAGAGCACTTTTTGCTAAAAGTGTTTTTAATCTGAACTGGACAGGATCGTATCTATCGTCTTCAACTCTTCCGCCGTGAACCGACAATTTTCAAGCACGCCTGCTGCATCATCAATTTGTCCGGTCTTGCTTGCGCCGATGAGCACGGATGTCACCGCATCGTGGCGCAGGATCCAGGCCAGTGCCATTTGCGACAGCTTTTGCCCCCGTTTTTCCGCCAGCGCATTCAGCTTACGTACCTTTTCCAGCTTTTTGTCGGTGATCTGTTCCGGATTAAGGAACTTACTGCCGCTTGCTGCGCGAGAATCCGCCGGGATGCCGTTCAGATAGCGATCGGTCAACTGTCCGCCCGCCAGTGGAGAGAAGGGGATACATCCCACCCCTTTTTGCTGCAACACGTCCAGCAACCCCTCTTCAGGCGCACGTTCAAACATGGAGTACTTCGGCTGGTGGATCAAACATGGCGTGCCCAGATCCTCCATTATTTCAATCGCCTGCCGTGCCATTTCTGCCGGGTAGTTGGACAGACCGATGTACAGCGCTTTGCCCTGACGCACCACATGGTCAAGCGCTTTCATGGTTTCACGTAGCGGCGTGTGTGGATCCGGGCGGTGGTGATAGAAGATATCGACATACTCCAGCCCCATACGCTTGAGGCTCTGGTCCAGGCTTGCGATCAGATATTTACGCGAGCCCCAGTCACCGTAAGGCCCGTCCCACATGGTGTAGCCCGCTTTAGTGGAGATGATCAGCTCATCGCGCCAGGGCAGGAAATCCTCCTGCAAAATGCGCCCAAAATTACGTTCGGCCGAACCAGGAGGCGGGCCGTAATTATTGGCAAGGTCAAAATGCGTAATACCCAAATTGAAAGCACGCTGTAAAAGTTGACGGCTGTTTTCGAGCAACGTCGCGTCGCCAAAATTATGCCACAGCCCCAACGAGATGGCGGGAAGCTTAAGACCGCTTTGCCCACAGCGGCGATATTGCATTGTCTGATAACGATTTTTGTCAGGCTGATAACCCATTTGTGAGACCTCTGGCGCTGGAAAGAAACATCCGTGTATACGTTTACACTAATCTGAAGAAAATGAGCATATCGCAGCTTTTTTCGTAAAGCATTCTTTCCAGCCCCTGATTGTCGTCAATTCTGGACACGCTTCACGCTTATTTAATACTCAGAGTGAGGTCAACGTCAGAAGGACACTTATAATATGCGTACCCCCTATTGCGTCGCCGATTACCTGCTGGACCGACTAACAGATTGTGGTGCCGATCATCTGTTTGGCGTGCCGGGCGACTATAACCTGCAATTTCTCGATCACGTGATAGACAGCCCGGACATCTGCTGGGTGGGCTGTGCCAACGAACTGAACGCGTCTTACGCCGCAGACGGCTATGCCCGCTGTAAGGGCTTTGCCGCACTCCTGACGACATTCGGCGTTGGGGAGTTAAGCGCCATGAACGGTGTGGCGGGCAGCTTTGCCGAACATGTTCCCGTCCTCCATATTGTAGGGGCCCCGGGTATGGCGGCGCAGCAGCGAGGAGAGTTACTGCACCATACGTTGGGCGACGGCGAGTTCCGCCACTTCTATCATATGAGCGAACCCATCACCGTTGCGCAGGCGGTGCTTACGGAACAAAACGCCTGCTATGAAATTGACAGAGTCCTGACCACCATGCTGCGGGAGCGCCGTCCGGGCTATCTGATGCTGCCCGCCGATGTGGCGAAAAAAGCCGCTACACCTCCTGTAAGCGCTCTCACTGTTAACCCCGCACCGGCCGATTCAGCCTGCTTGCAGGCGTTCCGTGAGGCTGCCGAAAAGCGCTTGTCTACGAGCAAACGCACCGCGCTGTTAGCGGACTTCCTGGTACTCCGCCACGGTCTGCGCGCGGCCCTTCAGACGTGGGTGAAAGAGGTGCCGATGGCACACGCCACCATGCTGATGGGCAAGGGCATTTTTGACGAACGACAGAGCGGTTTTTACGGCACCTACAGCGGATCGGCGAGCGCCGCGCCGGTCAAAGAGGCCATCGAGGGTGCTGATACGGTGCTGTGCATTGGCACGCGCTTTACCGATACGCTCACTGCCGGATTTACCCACCAGCTTACGCCAGACCAGACGATAGAGGTTCAGCCTCACGCGTCCCGCGTCGGCGACGTCTGGTTTACGGGTATCCCGATGAGGGAGGCCATTGAAACGCTGACAGCGCTGTGTAAAACCTATGTTCGTGATACGCGAGCGCCATCGGATCACAGCGGCTTTTCGTTCCCGACTATTGAAGGGGCGCTGACTCAGGAGAGCTTCTGGCGTACCCTGCAAACGTTTATTCGCCCCGGAGACATTATTCTGGCTGACCAGGGGACGTCTGCTTTCGGCGCTATCGATCTGCGTTTACCGGCGGACGTGAACTTTATCGTCCAGCCGCTGTGGGGATCGATTGGCTACACGCTGGCGGCGGCGTTTGGCGCGCAAACGGCGTGTCCGAATCGACGCGTGATTGTCCTGACGGGCGACGGCGCCGCGCAGTTGACCATTCAGGAGCTGGGATCCATGCTGCGCGACAAGCAGCGCCCGATTATTCTGGTGCTTAACAACGAAGGATACACGGTGGAAAGGGCCATCCACGGGCCGGAGCAGCGCTATAACGATATTGCCCTCTGGAACTGGACGCAGATACCGCAGGCGCTGAGCCTGGCGCCTCAGGCAGAGTGCTGGCGCGTCAGCGAAGCGGAAGCGCTGGCGGAGGTGCTGGATAAAGTGGCACACCATGAGCGGCTTTCGCTGATCGAGGTCATGCTGCCGAAAGCCGATATTCCGCCGCTGCTGAGCGCGCTGACCAAAGCGCTGGAGGCGCGCAATAACGCCTGATTACCTGTCGTTTCGCCATGCCATCAGCATCGGTTTGCCCGCCAGCAGGAGCCAGGCGGGCAACATCACGATACAGAGCAGCGGCAGAAGCGTGGTATCCGGCACGACAACGGCCGCCATAAACAGGCTCAGCCACGCATCGCGCGTGACCACCAGTACCAGCCCCAGAATGGAGCAGGAGACGGTAATCGCCGCAGGGACAGCGTCAACGTGCTCATGCAGCATCAGCCCCAGCGCGACGCCAACAAATACCGCCGGGAAGATACGACCTCCCCGGAAACCACAGGCCGCCGCGACCACCAGCGCCGCCAGTTTCACCAGCGCGAACAGCAGATAATCTGAGACGCTGAAGACCTGGCTGAAGGCCAGCTGCTGCATCTCGTCCAGACCCTTAAACAGCGTAACCGTCCCGCCGATAGCGCCTAAAACGCCCAGAATAAAACCCCCCATGCCCAGAATCAGCACCGGATGCTTCAGCCTGTGCATCAGGCGATGCAGGCGAGGAAGACACCACACCGCGACCATCCCCAACGCAATGGCGATCGCGACGACGACGGCGCCGCTGAAAATATCGGTGAGTTGCATCTGGCCGTAGTGGGGAATGGAGAGTGAAAAATGGGGATGGAAAAACAGGCTGGTGGTGAGGGCTCCCGCAGCGGCGGCCATTAGCGGCGCGAAGAGTTTATCCCAAAGCGGCACCTCATGATCACTGCTGAGCGTTTGCGAAAAAATGAGCGCAGCCGCGACCGGAGTGCCAAACAGCGCCCCGATGGTGCCAGCGGAGGCCAGGATCGTCCAGTCCAGCGCGCCAACGCGCGGGAAAAGACGCGCCCCCAGAAAGACCGCCAGCGCGATATTCACCGCCATAATGGGATGTTCAGGCCCGAGGCTTACGCCGCCCGCAAGACCGATTATCAGCGCGATGATAAGCCCCGGCAGAGCCGAGGGGGAGACAGGCGCGCCAATCAAGGGTTCCAGTGCCGGGTCCGGCCCGGCATGGCCCGGGCTATAGCGGATCACCAGCCCTACGGCAATCCCGGTCAGGGTCAGCATCACCATGATCCAGCCCGGCGAGTCAATGCTGATGCCGAGTTTTACCGGAAGCGCGGTCCATAAAATCGTTTGCAGCACCGCCGCCACTTTCATGACGACGATGAGCACCAGGCTCGACGCCACGCCAATAATCAGCGCCGGGACAGCCAATAACAGCATGGTTCTGGCTCGCGGATGGAGCATGATGATTTCCTTGTACAAAACGGCTTAACGTTACTTTGCACAATCAGCATTGTGGCAATAGTGCAAAAGGTGCTGAAACGGTAAAGTTATTATGTGACGAAGATCGATAATCCATGGGCAGTCACCTTCTGGTCGTTGTTGTTATCACGCCTTGAATTTACAGTGTCCCAAAGATTTATTCTGACTTTAGCGGAGCAGTAGAAGAATGACAAAGTATGCTTTGGTAGGTGATGTAGGCGGCACCAACGCGCGCCTTGCCCTGTGCGATGTGAACAGCGGTGAAATTTCTCAGGCGAAAACCTATTCAGGGCTGGATTACCCAAGCCTGGAAGCGGTGGTTCGCGTCTATCTGGAAGAGCATAAAGTGAGCGTTGAAGACGGTTGTATCGCCATCGCCTGTCCGATTACCGGCGACTGGGTGGCGATGACCAACCACACGTGGGCCTTCTCAATTGCCGAAATGCGGAAAAACCTCGGCTTCTCGCACCTTGAAATTATCAACGACTTCACTGCGGTTTCCATGGCTATCCCAATGCTTAAACCAGAGCATCTGATTCAGTTCGGCGGTACGGCCCCGGTTGAAGGCAAACCGATTGCCGTTTACGGCGCGGGAACCGGTCTGGGGGTGGCGCACCTGGTCCACGTCGACAAACGCTGGGTCAGCCTGCCGGGCGAGGGCGGTCACGTGGATTTTGCGCCGAACAGCGAAGAAGAGGGCATTATTCTTGAGGAGCTACGCGCCGAGATTGGTCACGTGTCGGCCGAGCGGGTGCTTTCTGGTCCGGGTCTGGTGAACCTGTATCGGGCGATTGTCAAATCAGACGGTCGTCTGCCGGAAAATCTGCAACCGAAAGATGTGACCGAACGCGCGCTGGCCGACAGCTGTATTGACTGCCGCCGTGCTTTGTCGCTGTTCTGCGTCATCATGGGGCGTTTTGGCGGCAACCTGGCGCTGAACCTTGGCACCTTTGGCGGGGTCTATATTGCGGGCGGGATCGTGCCGCGCTTCCTCGATTTCTTTACCGCCTCCGGCTTCCGTGGCGGCTTCGAAGACAAAGGCCGCTTCAGGAGCTATGTCCAGGACATTCCTGTTTACCTGATTGTCCACGACAACCCAGGCTTACTGGGATCCGGCGCGCATCTGCGTCAGGTTCTTGGTCAGATCCTCTGACGCTCATTTCCCTCTCCTGCGGGAGAGGGAACGTGCTACAGGTGCATGAGCTGGCGGAACTCTTTCACTCTGCTGCGGCTTACCGGCACCTGAAAATCCAGATCCTTCAGCCGCAATATATAGGTGTTGTTAAACCAGGGTTCGATTTCGCGGATCTTGTTCAGGTTGACGCAGAACGAGCGGTGGCAGCGGAAGAAGTGGGCGGCCGGGAGTTTATTGCAGAATTCGGTGATGTTCATCGCCATGACGTAGGATTCACGCCGCGTATAGACAAATGTCATTTTTTCATGCGCTTCGGCATAGTAAATATCGTCGACAGGCGTGACGATGATCCGTTCGTCCTTCACCAGATTAATTGTGTCGTTTTCCCGCGCTACCGGGCTGGCACTGGCGGGTAAGGACTGCTGCTGCCACGCGGCTTCCAGCTTATGCAGCATGCTGATAATACGCGACTCCTGGTACGGCTTTAGAATATAGTCAAACGCCTCAAGCTCGAAGGCCTCCACGGCATGCTCTTTCCACGCGGTGACAAACACAATAAACGGCTTGTGGGCGAACTGATTGATATTTTGCGCCAGCAGGACGCCGTCCAGCGACGGAATATTAATATCGAGGAATATCGCGTCGACCCGGTTATGCTGTAAAAATTTCAGCACGTCCAGACCATCCTCAAAACAGCCAACAATCTCCATCTGGCTGTGGGTTTTGATAAGCCAGCTCAACTCCTGTTGAGCCAGAAATTCATCTTCTACGATGATGACTTTCATCTGTTACTCCGGCCTACGGCAACAAGGATATGGGGGCATTCACGGGCGTTCGCTCATTCGGAACATAAAAGGCAATTTCGGTGCCCGGCTCAAGGCGGTGAATATGCAGCCCGTCACCGTACAGCAGTTTGACCCGGTGATGCACATTCAGCAGTCCGATCTTGTTGCCCGGCATTTCGTTTGATTTGACGCGTTCGATAACTTTCGGATCGATGCCGTGCCCGGTATCGCGCACGGCGATACGCACGCGGTTACCGCTTTCCGTTACGCTAATTGTTACCACGCCTTTGCCTTTACACGGCTGAATACCGTGAACAATGGCGTTTTCCACCAGAGGCTGGATCAGCAGGCTTGGGATCACGCAGTTGACCTCTTCATCAATATCGTAAATGACCGTCAGCTTATCGCCAAAGCGAGCCTGCTCGATCGCGATGTAATCCTTGATTTGATACAGCTCTTTTTTGATGTCGATCTGCTCGTCGTCTTTTAGCTCAATGTTGTAGCGAAGATAGCGCGACAGATTAAATATCAGCTGCCGCGCGGTATCCGGATTCAGACGGATGGAAGAGGAGATAGCGTTCAGCGCGTTAAACAGGAAATGGGGATTGATCTTGCTTTGCAGGGCGCGCAGCTCTGCCTTATTTGCCATCTCGCGCAGCTGCTCTGCACGCGAAACCTCAAGTTGAGTGGAGATGATCTGCGACAGGCCAATCGCCATCTCCTGGAGCGAGGAGGTGATTTGGTGCGCATGACAGTAGTAAATTTTCAGCGTCCCCGTGACCACGCCTTTTTCCCACAGCGGGATCACCAGCATTGAGTGGATCTCTGGCGTCCGGTGGGCTTCGTCATTGTTTTTAATGATGATTTTTCCGTAGTTAATCGCCTGTCTGGTGGTCGGGCTGATGGTGTCGTCGCTGTCGCGATAATTGTGCTCACCAACGCCAACGTAAGCCAGCACGTGATCAATATTGGTGATAGCGACCGCATCGGCGTGAATATCACGGCGGATGATATCGCAAACCTGACGTAAAGATTCGGCGTTAACGTGCCGGAAAAGCGGCAGCGTCTTGTTGGCGATATCCAGCGCCAGCTTGGCCTGACGCGCGGCGCTGGCCTCTTTTTCACCTTCCACGCTTTGCACCAGCAGCACGATAAAACCGATACAGACGCTCCCGAGGATCATCGGAATACCGATCTTCGAGACGATATCCAGCCCCAGCGCAACGGTTGGCGCCCAGACGATGACCAGGATCATGGTCAGCGTTTCGCAGACCATCCCCGCGATAATCCCTGCACGCCAGTGCTGCTTTTTCGGGATTTTGCGGTTAATCCAGCCCGAGAGCAGCCCGGCAATAATGCTGGTGATAAAGCAGGGGACTGCCGTCACGCCGCCAATATCAATCAGGTATCGATGGGTGCCAGCGATAATGCCTGTGATAATCCCGACCCAGGGACCAAAGAGGATCCCGCCCGACATGACGGCGATGATGCGCACGTTCACCAGCGAGCCTTCTACCGGCACCCCGGACCAGGTGCTGAACAGGGCAAACATCGAAAAGATAAACGTGACGGCCAGCAGCTCTTTTGGCGAATGGGCAGATTTATGCAACAGTTCGCGGAACAAGCGGATGCGGATAAGGAAAAAGAGACAGATCAGCATTAATGCCGCGCGGTCGAACACCGCGAGGAGCATATTGAAGATTTCGTGCACGGTCAGGCCTGGGAAAACGGGAAAAATCTATGATAGAAAACATAGGGCCTGATGACCAGCTATCCATCAGATTTATCAAATGGGGAAAAACCATAATTCTCAAAGGGGATTGATGGCTTTTGACTGAAAGCCGGCGCTTTTCCGTTTGGGGAGAAACGTCAGGTAACGATACTGAAAATATTGTGTTAAATTGTAGAGCTTAAAACTGCCTGTTCGCGATAGGAGTTCCGCTTTTCACTGCAATCGCATTCCCGTTTTAGCGCAAAATATTGTTTTGCCGTTATCCTCTCGACAGCCTCTTTTTCTTCAGGTTATTTTCTAAGCATGCCACACGGGTGGCAGCGTCGCTCGGACGGTCCGGGCGCTAACGTGACTCTGAGGAATCTATGGCTGAATTCAGTCCTGAACGCCGTTTTACGCGTATCGATCGTCTCCCCCCTTATGTTTTCAATATCACTGCTGAACTGAAAATGGCTGCGCGTCGGCGCGGCGAAGACATTATCGATTTCAGTATGGGTAACCCTGACGGCCCAACGCCGCCGCATATCGTTGAGAAACTCTGCACGGTTGCCCAGCGTCCCGATACCCATGGGTATTCCACCTCGCGCGGCATTCCACGCTTACGTCGGGCGATCTCCCGCTGGTATCAGGATCGTTATCAGGTCGATATCGATCCTGAAAGTGAAGCGATTGTGACCATTGGCTCCAAAGAGGGGCTGGCCCACCTGATGCTGGCGACGCTGGATCACGGCGATACCGTACTGGTGCCGAATCCGAGCTACCCGATTCACATCTATGGGGCGGTGATTGCCGGGGCGCAGGTGCGTTCTGTCCCGCTGGTGGAAGGCGTCGACTTCTTTAACGAGCTGGAACGGGCGATTCGTGAAAGCTATCCGAAGCCGAAAATGATGATCCTCGGTTTCCCGTCAAACCCAACGGCACAATGCGTTGAACTCGAATTCTTCGAGAAAGTGGTCGCGCTGGCTAAGCGTTACGACGTGCTGGTGGTACACGATCTCGCCTACGCCGATATCGTTTATGATGGCTGGAAAGCGCCGTCAATTATGCAGGTACCGGGTGCCCGTGATGTGGCGGTTGAGTTTTTCACCCTGTCGAAAAGCTACAACATGGCGGGCTGGCGAATTGGTTTTATGGTGGGAAACAAAACGCTGGTGAGTGCCCTGGCGCGTATTAAAAGCTACCATGACTATGGCACCTTTACGCCGTTACAGGTCGCGGCCATCGCGGCGCTGGAAGGGGATCAGCAGTGCGTGCTCGATATTGCCGCTCAGTACAAACGCCGTCGTGATGTGCTGGTAAAAGGGCTTCATGAAGCAGGCTGGATGGTGGAAATGCCTAAAGCCTCCATGTACGTCTGGGCGAAAATCCCCGAGCCGTATGCGGCGATGGGTTCTCTGGAATTTGCCAAAAAACTGCTTCAGGATGCGAAGGTTTGCGTCTCTCCAGGCATTGGCTTTGGTGACTACGGTGACACGCATGTGCGTTTCGCGCTGATTGAAAACAGCGACCGTATCCGTCAGGCAGTGCGGGGCATTAAAAGCATGTTCCGTGCGGATGGCCTGCTTGCAGCGAAGAGCGTTGCGGAACAACCCGAGTCGTAACGGACACCAAAAAAAACAGGCGCCAACGGCGCCTGTTTTTTTGACTGCATTTTCTTAACTAGATCATCAGAGCAAACGTTCCGGCCCAAACTAAAACAATAACCGAAATGCCCATAAAGAAATATTTCACGTTTCATCGCTCCGCGTATCTTCCGGTACGCATTAAAAAAACAGAGTCCAACTGAGTATAGAGAGTTGAAATCATGCGAAAGGGGAAATCGGAATTATCCCGTTACGTCGCTAACTTCAGCTCTGAATTCTGTGCTTTCCTGTCGCCAGACGGCGCTAATGTACGCCTAAATTTCAGGAGTGACAAGAGGCATTTTTTTAAATAATTTCCTACACTTACGAGTGTCGTGGAACGGCGACAGTTTGATTTCGGTACGCAATAAATGCCTGTTGAGCGACGGTCGATAAAAGCCGTTACGCACTGTGATTACAGGTGTTTGAAAAGGTTAGTTTCTTAGCGAATCTAACCTTCGAAAGGGGTCAGATATAGAGTGAGGCTTCGCCCAGGGGACGGGTTTTAAAGCGGCGGTGCATCCACAGATACTGCTCAGGCGCACGCATAATCTCAAACTCAATCACCTTATTGATAAAGGTCGCGGCTTCACTCTCATCTTCAGGATAGTTCGCCATCTCTGGGGAGATATGCAGACGATAGCCTGACTTATCCGCTTTTCTGACCATGGTCACCGTCAACATCGCGGCGCCTGAGAGACGTGAAATCACAAAGGTACCGTTCGTCGTAGCGACATCTTTAACCGCAAAGAAAGGGGCAAAGCTGCTGCCTTTAGGACCGTAGTCCTGATCCGGGGCAAACCAGACTGCTTCACCTTTTTTCAGGGCGCCAACCATACCGCGCAAATTGTTACGGCTGATCATCGCCTTATTTGAACGCATGCGGCCCCGCGTTTGTACCCATTCCATCAGCGCGCTGTTATGCGGGCGATAGGTTGCCATCATCGGCTGACAAAGGCCCATAACGCGGCCACCCAGCTCAAGCGACATAAAATGCACACCCACAACCATCACGCCGCGGTTTTGCATCTGGGCACGTTTCAGGTTATCCAGACCTTCCACGTCAAACCATTTACGGACACGCTCGTCTGGCCAGAACCAGGCCATACCGGTTTCAAGCAGCGCCATACCGATAGATTTAAAGTTTTCCGCAATCAGCGTTTCGCGCTGCTGCGCATTGTAATGCGGAAAGCAAAGTTCGAGATTTTTTCGGGCAATGGACTCACGACGCTTAAGGAAGTGACGCGATGCGCTGCCGAGCTTCGAACCCAGGAAACGGATCACGGGATAAGGAAGTTGAACCAGCAGCCAAAGTACGCCAAGGCCAAACCACGTAAACCAGTAGCGCGGGTGCAGAAACGCCCGCTGAAATTTGGATTGAGACAAAATAGTGGAACCTATGTAAAGCCTGTGAAGGTAGCGCATACTTCGCGATACCACGTGCCATTAAGACCGTAGGACGAGGTCATGGTTGCAGGCTTTACCGTTCTTTACGACGTTGCCTGGCCATTGCTGACTTGGGTGGGCGGCATAATGTAGCACCGTTATACATTATGAGCTATCACTCGTTTTTGTTTAAAAAAGCGGCAATTGCGGAGTGGTTTGATTTTGCTATTGTTAAATCTGCGTTCCCGCATGCCTCCTGAAGGTGCAGACCATGGAAACCTACCTGCAAACGGTGAAAGAAGAATGGGTGAAGCTAATTAATGAAACCGATCCCGATGTGCATCGGCTTGCGACTGAGCTTGCCAGGGACAACGCAACGCCCCTGGTCGCTGAATTCTATCGTGTTGTGCTGGCAGATCCGTCGGCAGCTGAATTCCTGACCACCGAACAGGTGGAGAGGCAGCTTCAGGAGGCGCTTCGTCGCTGGCTTATTGATGTGCTCTCATGCCGTGTGGAGCAGGTTGAAGAGCAGATGCGGGCGCAGCAGCGCGCTGCGGATGTTCATGCCCGTATTGGTATTTCGGTTGATTTAGTTGAAATGGGCTTCCGTGTTCTGAAAAAGCTGCTGTTACCTGTCATTACTACCAGCGCCCATTCGCCTGAGGTGAAGCTGCATATTTATCACTACGCGATTAACAGTATCGATCTGGCCATGGAAGTGATGTCGCGGGCCTATGTATTTAGCGAGAACAATGCGGCGAAAGAGGACGAAAATTACCGCATCTTTTCCTTAATGGAGAACGCAGAAGAGGAGAAGGAGAGACAGACCGCGGCGCTGCTGTCATGGGAAATGGTGCTTCTGTATAAGATCACGCTTAATTCCAGTATCGGCAACAGTCTGCCGCTGGGGCAGTCTGAATTTGGACTGTGGTTTAGCCATAAAGGTCGGCACTATTTCAGCGGGATCGCTGAGGCTGGTCATATCTCTCGTCTGATTCAGGAATTCGATGACCTTTTTAACGAGGTCCGTCTTTCAGGGCAGGGTCTGAGTGATAAAGCGCAGCGGGATAAATTCTTGCAGCGAATGCGTATTACGCTCTCGCAAATCATCACGCTTTTGCGCGAACTGTTTGACGAAGTGTCGCGACACGAGGTGGGGGTTGATGTCCTGACCCGCCTGTTGAATCGCCGTTTCCTGCCAACCATCTTCAAACGCGAAATCCTGCACGCCACCCGGGCGGGAACAAAGCTCTCGACGCTGCTGATTGACGTCGACAAATTTAAACAAATCAACGATACCTGGGGGCACAATACCGGGGACGAGATCCTGCGAAAAGTCTCCGGCGCGTTCTACGACAACGTGCGAACCTGTGATTACGTTTTTCGCTACGGCGGCGATGAATTTCTGATTGTGCTAACGGAAATCTCAGAGGTGGACGCGCTGCGAATCGCCGAGCGTATCCGCAGGCGGGTGGAAAAAATCAAGGTTAACTCCCCAACCGGCGATATTATCCCGCTCTCCCTCTCGATAGGCGTGGCGATGTTCAACGGGCATCCCGATTACGAGCGATTGATTCAGGCGGCGGATGAAGCCTTATACGGCGCGAAACGGCGTGGCCGAAACTGCGTGGAGCTTTGGAAGGGGGCGTAAGGAAAGACAGAAGTGTCCCCTGCATAAATAGAACCTAGAGTGTATGGTCTTGAAATATATTATTAATTTAATTTGCCTTATATAAGGTTATACACCTAATTATACACATCAATAAATGCTTGTGTTGTCATCCGAGATGGAGGCATTCTGCAACGCCTCCAGCCTCCAGCCTCCAGCCTCCAGCCTCCAGCCTCCAGCCTCCAGCCTCCAGCCTCCAGCCTCCAGCCTCCAGCCTCCAGCCTCCAGCCT